>JAOTWM010000259.1 GCA_029862885.1 Gammaproteobacteria bacterium | reverse complement strand
CGGTTTAGCGCCGCCGCGAGTTCGCGCGATGTCGGTCCGACCACCAAACCACTATGGCTCGCGCGCAGGTCATCCGCCAAACCGACGTTCGCCGATACGATAGCCGGGCACCCATAAGCCATCGCTTCCAGTGCCGCATTGCCAAAATTCTCAAACTCGGAACACAGTATGAACGCCTCCGCTCGCCGGAAAAGGATTTCCTTCGGTCGACCGTATACTTCCCCGCACCAAGAAATTCGATCATCCACGCCAAGGTCTGCAGCCACCCGGCGCAGCATGAGCAAATATCCTTCGTCGTCGCAATTACCGGCGATGACCAAATGGATTCTTGGCACTAATGGCAATACTGAAATGAGATTTTCTATGCGTTTCTTCCAGTTGATCCGACCAAGCGAAAGGATGTAGCTTTTGCCGGTGCTCGGAACTTCCAGACCCGACGTTTCGTGCCGACCACAATCGCCGACTGGGTCGAATCCAAATGGAATAGTAAAAGCGCGCTTATAGCGTAGGTGAAGTCTTTGAATCTCGCGCTCCTCAGCGGCGGTCGCAACATGCAGCGCCGATACATTCCGAATATTGCGGCCTTCGATGAGACTAATCCATAACCTCTTGACGAATCGATTCTTCTCGGCAATGAGGCGCTTCGCCAACATGCCGTGTGGCGATAAGATACTCGGCACTCCGGCGCGAACAGATTGTTGTACCGCTGCCTTGGTCGGCCATAAGAACACCGAATGAATATGAACTACGGCAAAATCGGCTATCCGCTCCAGAAGCGCCGACGTTAGGGTCGGGCTCATATACAAGCGGCGGCCTCGGCCGGCGCCAAAATACCACACTTTGACGCCGTCGATTCGTGTTGGCTCTGCCAACGGCACGTTCGACTGTCCAGACCCGTTCACATTCGTCGTATATACATGGACATCATGGCCACTCCTGGCCAAAGCTCGACATAGGCCATGAACACAAAAAATCGTCCCGCCGTAGCGGTACGCTGGCAGATACGTTGGAATTACATGTAAAATCTTCATTGCCGCCTATCCTGGACTTCGACGCTTGTACCAGACTCCGTTGATTGCAGCGATGGTGCCCGCAACAGCTTTTTCAACGGAGTATTCGTCGCAAACTCGACTCTGTGCGGCCAAACCCATCGCCTTCCAATGTTGCGAATTGCGTGCCGAGTCGAGAATAAGTTCCGCCAATTCGGCAACGTCACCACATCGATAAATCCGCCCGGTGACATCGTCCTTGACGAGATCCACCGCGCAACCTACTTGATCACTAACAATGACGGGTAGGCCACTGGCCATTGCTTCATTAACCACGAGCCCCCAAGTCTCGCCTGCATCGGACGACACCACCAAACAGTCGGCTGCAACGTAGGCAGTCGATATTTCAGTTTGATTTAAGAATCCGGCAAATGTTGCGGGCAACCCGCGCTGCCTACAATACTGCTCCGCTTCCTGTCGCTGCTCTCCGTCCCCCGCGATCAGCAAATGCAGATTTGAATTGCGCCGATACGCCGCATCCATCGACTGCACCAAATCGCGGATGCGTTTCTTAGGTATCAGCTTGCCACAGAACAACACGCATTGCGCATCGTCGTCAATATTCCACTGACGCCTGAGCTGTTGTCGACTGCTTTGTAAACCACGACTCTGCCGCTCAAAACGCGTGTTATCGACAAAGTATGGACACCAATATAACTGCTGCTCAGGAATACCGTGCCGCTGATAAAATTGACGATTCTGTTTGCCAATTGTGAGGAAGCCGTCAAACTGATTCAGCAGTAGGCGCTGCAGAAGTCGCGTGAAGTAAGGCCGTTGTTTTAGATCATTGGACTCGCCGCGAACAATTACCGGTACTCGTGAACGACGGCATGCGAGTAACGCCTGTAACATGAATAACGGATACCACCCAGTCAATATGGCAATATCAATGCCATCCGCCTGCACGCGATTCGCGAACTGCACCGTCCGAAGCCCCCAAAACCGCTCCAGAGCGTGCTTACTTTTCGCAATCCCGATCGATTGCCATTCATAGCCGTGGAGTAGTGGAATATCCCATCGGACCGAACGGTCGAATCCGATACCTTGCTGTGCCGATGATGGGATGATGCCGTAATAAATAATTAGGCGATTTGCGGACAGGGTCTTATTGAGGTTTTCGTACCAAGGCACTTGGTATTGGATCGGATGAGTCGCGACGATCGCAATTCGCGGTTCAACTCGACCACCTGCACTCATTATACGAATGACGGCATGTGTTCATCCCTACTGCCGGTCGATTGCAGCTCACCATTAAGCATTATCCGTGGCACGCTCAGAATGAATCCCAGTAACCATCCGACTAGTAGCAGTACAAATGGATCACCATAGGCCTGTGCCGCGACGATAAAAACGGGCACGTTGGCGACAAGAATCGCCGCAATACCGATGATGAGCCGCGCCGGCGCGGGCGCGAAGGCACTGACCTCGGTGATTATTAGCCACAAATAACGGATAAACGCGATCAGTAACCAAATCATAATGCCGAGTCCGATAACTCCGAGTTCCAGAACGATGCGCCCCAATCCCGCCTCACCGGCTCCACCAACGAGCACAGTGCCACCGCCAAAATATTGGCTTCCTTGCGCTGAAACTCCCGCTCCCACACCCATGATGCCAACTCGATTGATCGCCCATTTTATGCTCGCGATGCCCAACCCTGTTAATCGTTCCAACGACTCGTCGAATACACTAACTCCGCGTTGAAGATACAATTCGAATTCACGACCATAACCGCCAGGAAATACCACTTCAATTGCAAACCAGACTGCCAACACCCCGACGCCCGCTATAACGACTAGGTAGGCCGGCATGCGGCGCCGAAAATACAGAAGCACCATCGAGTAAATAGATATAAATAACCCCAGTTCCATCAACATCTTGCGACGACCCGTCATGAGTATCGCGGCCACCAGGATTGCTATCAAAATACCACCGGTTATGACACCGGATTTCGTACCACGCGACGTTGCCAGAACCGCGATCACGCAAGCCGCTGTTGCACTGTGCCAAGCGGCGATCTCGGGACTCCGCATCAAACCCGGATTCGCTGTAATTATCGTCCCCAAATCATAAATTATGATTCCCTCGCCTACCTCTCTTAGAACTCGCCAGTCGATATTAAGAAACGACAAAAAGATGCTCAGTCCGAATAATGTCCCCACGGCCGCGTAGACAATCAAGAATTTTTCGATGTCGCGAACACTGCGAATCAAATAGAAAGCCAACAGCAGTGCAGCAAACGGCGACAAATACGAGGCAAGCCCAAGCAACGCCAATATCGGATTGTTCCATAATACTACCGTCATTATCGACTGTAGTCCGACTATTCCGATAAATAAGAACACCGGTAACTGTAACGGTGGATACCAATAGTAAATGGGCGAAAGTGAAATTGGACCCTTACGCAACAGAAACCCAACGAAGGTAGCAGCTACAAACACACTGACCAGTATCACGAAATAAACAGATTCTCCGGGGAGAATCTTACGAATCGGATCCTGCAAAAATCCCGCGAGGACGGTCAAGTACACTCCGCTCCGCCAATCTATTATGCTGGCGATGACACCACCAACAATTAGGATCAGAACGATCTCAAACATGATCAGGGGTTGTTTCGACGTACTTTGGGGCTCGCAGGCGTAACACGCAGGCCCATAGCAAGCCCACGACCTCCCCGAGCAACGTTCCTGGTAGTAACCATGGCCGTGTTAAATGCTGGCGTGTCATCCCGGCCCGTGCGGTTCTAGAAATTAGCCGCAACATTCGCCCCGAAATACCGGTAGCACGCAGCAGGTAATAATATTCGCCGACCGAATGGTATGGAAGATATGCGGACCCAGCATCCCCGAAGCTGCGTGTTCCGCCACTGGGATGTTTCAGATGGTGCAGTGCCGCGCCGGGGGCAAAGCGAATGGTACCGCCTGCGCGAATAATTCGTTCCGTGAATTCTGCTTCGAAGCGGTACGCCGCCCCCACAAAATGTTCATCGAATCCACCGATATCAATGGCATCCTGCCGTTGCATTGACATATTTCCACCCATAGCTCGCGTTATCCATGCCCCATCGGACGAATTGAATGCGAACGCATCGGGATCGTTATTAGCGATATACGCACCCTTTGGTATCGCCTGTTGCCAAGGTTGAACGATCTGGCCGACCACGACTGTCGCGTGATATCGGGAATGGGCATCGAAGTGTTCCTTGGCCAGATCGGTGTGAATGTCAATATCGTCATCAACAAATAATACGATGTCGTACTTTGCACAGATTAATGCACAATTCATAGCCCGAGTGACAGACACCTTGTTTTGACGTATCCAGCGAATTAGTCCCTGGCTCGCCCAATCTGACAATGCGTCCGCTACGGCTCGCTCGTGATTTAAAGTCTGGTCCACTACAATCAACTCCGACGCCGGCGTGGGCAATTTCACGAGTTGTTGTAACGAATCGATCAAGACTTGCTCGCGCCGGTACGTCGGCACTACGATCGACATTGGAAGCGACTTACACATCAATGGCTCGACCGTTATCCGATGCCGGAAAAATCCGATGTAACTGATTCAGGAACCGGGCGCGAGCAACCTCGGCCCGAAACGAATCGTAAACAAGGTCGCGGGCAGCAAGACCCATCTCGGCCCGTTTATCCGGGTTCTCAAGTAGCGACAGAATCGCTGCCGCCATGTGCCCAGCATCGGCATCGACTAACAAACCTGTCTTATTATCTATGACATAATCCTCGGGCCCCCCACATCGCGTCGAAACAACTGGACAGCCGCAGGCCATCGCTTGCAATGCAGATATGCAGAGCCCTTCCTGATACGACGGCACGACGAACAGATCGAGTCGTTGCAGTCGCTTGATGAGTTCGGGTTTGGGCAAGTGTCCGCAGAAACGCACGCGGTCGTGCAAGCCGGATGCCAAGCGCTTCAGTTCGGGCGTGGGTTCGGCACCGATTAGCTCCAACTCAACCTGCGGACAGCGCTGTGCACAAATTCCAACTGCCTCGAGCAGTAGACCTACATGCTTGCGCGGGTCGTCAAAACGCCCCGAGAAACCGATGCGAGCAGCAACAGGGCCACTGGGGTCAGGTACGTATTCGGTACAATCGATAGGCACCGGCACGATCGATGTATCAACCGGTCGTCGCGCAATTTGGTGTAGTGATTGTTCTGTATAGCGACTAGTCGCCAATATCGCACCGTGAGCTAGAATTCGCCGTTCCAGCGATGGCACGACGGTTTGATTTACCAATCGATCAAACATCCGGCGTAGTGGTGAAAAATCGGCAGCTCGGTGCTCTCGGTCCTGCCACCATCCCGATGCCACCCATGATAGATACGGCCGATCGGATTGCATAAACGGCATCGCCGGCAAACAATTACCGGAAACCGAGAGGTAGAGCGATGCCGAATCAATTAGGCGCCGCCACGGTGTCGTTGCCCAATAATGTGAAAATTCGCATTCAGGTAGCCACGCACCGATTGCATGCTGTTCGATCCCATCAACGAATTTGCGCTCGCTACGAACTGAGTTACGCAGCAGTCGGTGAGCCGGTACCGAGAGGCCAGGCCGTATACTGTGCGGTAGGTAATAAGCCACTACTGGCGTATATCCGGCATCCATGCACCAACGTACCGCCCAATTCAGTGTTTCCGCGATTCCGCCGGCCGCGAATCCCAATGTCGAGATTATTACGCGCGCGCCCACCGTGTCACTCTGTAGCGACGAGTCCGGCCGGAACATCTTAATAGAGTACTAGCCCCGCAGTAGCTTATCGAAATATTCTATGGTTTTCACTAGTCCTGGCCCCAATTCCACTTTCGGCTCCCAACCCATAAGCTCCTTCGCCAAGGAAATATCCGGACAACGCTGTCTGGGATCATCTTCCGGAAGCGCTACATAATTAATCTTGGAACGAGAATTCGTTAATTCGATCACTCGTGAGGCTAACTCCGAAATCGTAAATTCGTTCGGATTGCCGATATTAACGGGGCCCGTCACGTCATCTTTGGTCTGCATGAACAAATCCATCGCAGCAACCTGGTCATCAACGTAACAGAATGACCGCGTCTGCGAGCCATCTCCGTAGATCGTAATGGGGACATGTCGCAACGCCTGGACAACAAAATTTGATACCACTCGGCCATCATTAATATGCATACGCGGGCCATAAGTATTAAAGATTCGCGCCACCTTAATACGCAATCCGTGCTGCCGTTGGTAGTCAAAACACAATGTTTCAGCACACCGCTTACCTTCGTCATAACATGAACGTACGCCTATCGGATTCACATTTCCCCAATACGCTTCCTGTTGCGGGTGCACCGCTGGGTCACCATACACCTCACTGGTGGAAGCCTGGTAGAGCTTTGCCTTAACGCGCTTCGCGAGCCCCAGCATATTTATCGCGCCGTGCACACTGGTCTTGGTGGTTTGGACTGGGTCGAACTGATAATGAATCGGGGATGCGGGACACGCCAAATTGTAGATTTCATCGACCTCGACATATAACGGAAATGTCACGTCATGGCGCATCAACTCGAAACGGGAGTCATCCAGCAGGTGCTGAATGTTGCGCTTGGTGCCGGTGAAATAGTTGTCGATGCAGAGTACGTCGTGCCCTTTGTCCAATAAGCGCTCGCACAAATGTGAGCCAAGAAATCCCGCGCCGCCAGTAACCAAGACACGGCGGACGCTATGCATGGCTCGATCTTCTTTTTGTGAGGTCATTTGGCTCCTTTTCATTACAACACGATGCGCTCATCGCGATCCCGATCAAGGCATAGAAATATGCGGCATTGGCCGGAATATGGAAATTGAAATCCACCAGTCCATGAATCAAAAACGACAAGATTCCCAATAACGCGCCCAATACTAATCCTCGTAACCTACGATCTCTACACTGCATATATCCGTTAATAATAATGTTGATAGCATACAACATCGCGATTGCAAATAACGCGCTTCCCATAATGCCGTACTCCGCCAACAACTCCAGATAGTCATTGTGAGCGTGGTCATATACCAGCGGTCTAAGCGATTCCGATCGGTACCCGGAAAAAACCCATTGATAATTCCCACCACCGACGCC
>JAOTWM010000258.1 GCA_029862885.1 Gammaproteobacteria bacterium | reverse complement strand
GTGCACGGAGGGTGCACCGGTGGTGATAAGTCTGAAATTGCAAGCGAAAAATATCGAACCGCGCGGCGCCGGGGCCGGCCGCTGCGGCGGATTGCACACGTGAACACGATTCCGTTTCGGTTTTTTGTGGTCTCGGTTGTGGCCCACGGCGGCCTGCTGCTCGCACCGAGCGGCGAGCGGTTATCTGCGCCGCCATTAATATCGACCGCACCGTTCGCCGTGCAACTCAGCTCCGTATCGGACGCCGCCGTAGCGTCCCCGGCGCAACCGGCCGACCGCAACCTGCCCACACCGAGCACCAGCCCCGCAGCCACTGCGACACGCGCTCTAACGGCCCATCGCATCGCGGCTGTGACTGCGATTGCAGAGCCGCGGCAATTCGGTGCCGGCCGCGAGTCCCTCGTCTATACCCCGAATAATAATCCAGACACCGATAGCGGGGGCCGAACCGGGCTCGATACCGCCACGTTGCAAACGGATGTGCCGGAGCATATGCTGGAAATTGACGAGCCGCGGCGCATCAACGCACCGTCACTGGCCGAGTCGCCGATACCGGCCTGGCAGCCATCCGCACCGCAGGCATCGACGACCGTTGCTGCCGCGGAACCAATTCCCGCGAAGTCGAATACGATCCCCCCGACCGATAGCTTTACCGAAACCGACGGCGCACAACGCACCGACACGACATCGCACGCCGAACCGGTTAGCGTGGCGACTGCCGCGCCGGAGGCGGAGCCGAGCGCGAGCGCGGCCGCCTCCGAGGCGATTGCGTCGCGGGCGCGCCGCGAAATCGAGGCATTGCTGGCATTACGCTTCCACTATCCGCCGCTGGCACGCAAACACGGTTGGCAGGGCCGCGTCCAAGTCCGTGTGACAGTCTCGGCAAGCGGCCGAATCGACGCTGCGCAAATCGTGAAATCGTCCGGTTATCGCGTTCTCGATCGCAACGCCGTGAAAACGCTGCGGCGCATCGGGCGACTTCCCGGCGACGCGCAATGGTTGCAAGGTCATGAGTTGTCGCTCGACGTTCCCATTCGCTATCAATTGATCAATGGATAACAATCGATGGGAAACCGACTCTCCAAGATATATACCCGTACCGGCGACGACGGCACGACAGGACTTGGCGACGGCAACCGCGTCGCCAAGGATCACCCGCGCGTGGAGGCGATGGGTGCAGTCGACGAATTGAACAGTGTTCTCGGACTGCTGCTTACGGAATCGTTACCGGAATCAATTGAGGCGTGTTTGCATCAAGTGCAACACACTTTGTTCGATATTGGTGGCGAATTAGCAATTCCCGGCTATGAATTGGTGGCCGCCGACCAACCCGGCACGCTCGAGCATATGCTGGACACTCTGAACGCCAAACTTGCACCATTAAAAGAGTTCATATTGCCGGGTGGCTCGCGAGCCGCTGCCTACTGCCATTTAGCACGCAGCGTCTGCCGCCGCGCCGAACGTCGGCTGCATACGCTCGCGGCCAGCGAAGAAGTGTCCGCGGTGAGCCGCCAGTACTTGAATCGCTTATCGGATTTGCTTTTTGTGATTGCGCGTTCGCTGAATCAAGCCAAGCAACATGCCGATGTACTATGGAAACACGAGCGCCGTTCGAATCGGTAGCTGGCTAGATTTCGAATTCCACGGGCTACAAACAGTCCGCACGCTTTATCAAGCTAAGATAACGAGACCAGTCAAAATGCGGACCTGGATCGGTCTTGCGGCCCGCTGAGATCTCACTGTGTGCGAACCAGTGACTGCTTTGAAGTGCCGGATACTCGGCACGCAGTGCGATCGTCACTTCGCATAGAGTAGCGTACTGCCGATCGTCAAACTCGACCTCATCGCAGCCTTCGAGTTCGATACCGATCGAGAAATCGTTGACCTTGGAGCGTCCAAGACAACACGACTCGCCTGCATGCCAAGCACGCTGCGTCGTAGCAACGAATTGAATAAGCTCACCGTCGCGCTTAATCAGAAAATGAGCGGACACCTGAAGGTTACGGATTTTACGCAAGTACTCGTGATGCTCCGCGTCCAGTCGATTGCAAAACAACTGCTCGATATACGGGCCACCGAATTCTCCCGGCGGCAAGCTTATCGCGTGAATCACGAGCACATCGATGCTCGCGCCGACCGGCCGCGCGTCGCAATTTGGCGAGCTTATGAATCGCGCAGGCATCAAACGGCCGGTATCGGCTTCGATTCTCATAATCGTCGTAATATCGAGTTGGGGCAAATCACCGAATAATTCTACAGCACTGAGCCATGTCGTCTCGGATGTACTCCCCCGGCGAGATATTGTCAACGCCGCACCGAGATCTCTGCATGGGGTCCAACTTCACCTCCGTGATTGCTGCGAACGTGTAAAATGCGATCGATGTTGCAGCCGGCCGGATCACCACAATAATTTCCACCCAACTTAAGGAATCACCCTCAGCGTCATGAGCGAATGGCAATTTTGGGTTGACCGCGGTGGGACGTTTACCGACATCGTCGCGCGTCGCCCTGACTCGACGATCGTTACCCGCAAGCTATTGTCGGAGAACCCCGAGCGCTACAAGGACGCCGCGATCCACGGCATTCGCGAGTTGCTGGAGTTGGCGCCCGAAGCGCTGCTACCAGCCGCAGCGATCGATGCGGTAAAAATGGGAACCACGGTAGCCACCAATGCGCTGTTGGAACGCAAAGGCGATCGGGTCGCGTTGGTTATCACCCGTGGCTTTCGCGATGCACTGCGCATCGGCTATCAAAACCGGCCGGATATCTTTGCGCTGCACATCGAACTTCCGGAGCTGTTGTATGAGTCCGTAATCGAAGTTGATCAGCGACACAGTGCGCAAGGTGACGAGCTGATTCCGCTCGACATCGAAATGGTTCGTGCCGATTTGCAGGCGCAGTTCGACTCCGGAATACGTGCATGTGCGATCGTGTTTATGCACGGTTACCGCTACCACGATCACGAAAACGCAGTCGCTAAACTGGCCGCGGAAATCGGATATACACAGATTTCGGTGTCGCACCGGGTCAGCCCGCTCATGAAACTGGTCGGCCGCGGCGACACGACCGTGGTCGATGCTTACCTGTCGCCGATCCTGCGCCGCTATGTGAATCAAGTCGTCGATGAACTCAATGGCGCACGCCTGATGTTCATGCAATCCAACGGTGGGCTGACCGACGCGCGTCTGTTCCAGGGTAAAGACAGTATTCTGTCGGGTCCGGCCGGGGGTATTGTCGGCGCGGTGCAAACCAGCCGCGATGCGGGATTCGATAATATCATCGCATTCGATATGGGCGGCACCTCGACCGATGTATCGCACTACGCCGGCGAATTCGAACGCGCGTTCGACACCCTGGTCGCCGGAGTGCGCATGCGCGTACCGATTATGCGCATCCATACCGTCGCAGCCGGCGGCGGCTCGATGTTGAAATTCGACGGCTTGCGCTACCGGGTCGGCCCCGAGTCGGCCGGCGCGGACCCGGGTCCGGCGTGCTACCGGCGTGGCGGTCCGCTGACCGTGACCGATTGCAATGTGATGTTAGGTAAACTGCAGCCGGATCTGTTCCCCGCCATTTTTGGCGATAACGCCGATCTGCCGCTCGACGGCGGGATCGTACTCGATAAATTTACTGAGCTCAGCGCACGTATCGCGAGCGCGACCGGAGATGGCCGAACTCCGCGACAGGTCGCCGAAGGATTCCTGCAAATCGCGGTCGAAAACATGACCAACGCCATCAAGAAGATTTCGGTACAGCGAGGTTACGACGTGACCGGTTATACACTCTGTTGTTTTGGGGGTGCCGGTGGTCAGCACGCCTGCCTGGTCGCCGATGCATTGGGCATGAAAAGCATTTTTATCCATCCCCATGCCGGCGTGTTGTCGGCCTACGGAATGGGGCTCGCCGATATCCGCGCGCTGCGCGAGGAGACCGTCGAAATCGCGCTGGACGATACCATCCAGACCCGGCTCAACACGGTTTACGCGCGCCTGCAAGATAAAACACACGCGGAAATCGTTAAGCAAGGCATTGCTCCGGACCACATCCACACCGAATGCCGGGTGCACATTCGCTACGACGGCACCGATTCCTCCCTGCTCATCGATTACGGCTCGGCCGCCGATATGAAGTCCGAATTCGACGCACTGCACCGTGAACGTTTTGGATTCATTATGGCCCACAAAACTTTGATCGTAGAAGCGATTGAGGTCGAGGCCATCGGCACCACAGTCAAGGTCGCTGCAACACCACAGGCGACGGTGGTTGATTCGCCGCCTGCCACACCGCTACGTCAGTGTCCGATGTATAGCGGTGACAGCGAACACACCACCCCGCTTTACACCCGCGATTCGCTGCGACCCGGACAGCTTATCGACGGACCGGCAATCGTCGTCGAAAGTATTTCTACAATTGTGGTGGAGCCGGGTTGGCGTCTGGAAGTTACGGCGCTCGACGACGTCGTGTTGCGCCGGGTGCAGCCGCTGCCGAAACGCACAATAGTAGGCACGTCCGCCGACCCGGTGATGCTCGAAGTATTCAACAATCTGTTCATGTCGATCGCCGAACAGATGGGCGCGGCACTGGAAAATACCGCGTATTCGGTCAACATCAAGGAACGCCTGGATTTTTCCTGCGCCATCTTTGACGCGCAAGGGCACCTCGTTGCCAACGCACCCCATATGCCTGTGCATTTAGGATCGATGGGCGAATCGGTGCAAGCGGTCATCCGGCGGCGCCACGGCACCCTGCACCGTGGCGATGTGTACGTGTTGAATAACCCTTACAACGGCGGCACACACTTACCCGACGTGACGGTAATTACTCCGGTATTTGGCGACCCCAGGGACGCTGATGACACGATATTATTCTATGTCGCGTCGCGCGGGCATCACGCCGACATCGGCGGTATTACCCCCGGCTCGATGCCCCCCAACAGCCGCCACATCGACGAAGAAGGCGTACTCATCGACGATATTCAATTAGTATGCGAAGACCGATTTTGCGAAGACGAAATTGCTGCGGTGCTGCGTACCGGCCGCTTTCCGGCCCGTAACGTCCATCAGAATATCGCGGATTTACGCGCCCAGGTCGCCGCCAACGAAAAAGGCGTCCAGGAACTGCATAAGATGACGGCCCATTTCGGGCTGGATGTCGTCACGGCGTATATGCAACACGTACAGGACAACGCCGAGGGTGCGGTAAAGCGCGTCTTAGGGGCTTTGAATGATGGCCATTTCCGTTATCCGATGGACGACGGCTCGCAGATCGAGGTACGCGTAACAATCGACCGCGAGCAGCGCACTGCGCGTGTGGACTTTTCCGGAACCTCCCCACAGCAAGACTCAAATTTCAATGCCCCGGCCGCGGTGGCACGTGCCGCCGTATTGTATGTGTTTCGTACGCTCGTCGATGACGAGATTCCGATGAATGACGGTTGTCTGAAACCCATCGACATCGTGATTCCGGATGGCTCAATGCTGCGGCCGCAGTATCCGGCGGCCGTGGTGGCCGGCAATGTCGAAACGTCGCAATGCATTACCGACGCGCTGTACGGTGCATTAGGCGTTATGGCGGCGGCGCAAGGCACGATGAATAATTTTACGTTTGGCAACGAACAGTACCAATATTACGAAACCGTATGCGGCGGCTCCGGTGCAGGACCCAATTTCCCCGGCACCGACGCAGTCCACACCCATATGACCAATTCGCGCCTCACCGATCCCGAAGTGTTGGAGTGGCGCTTTCCGGTGTGCCTGGAAAGTTTCTCGATCCGGACCGGTAGCGGTGGCTCCGGACATTACCACGGCGGTAATGGCACCGTGCGGCGGGTGCGATTCTTGCAGTCGATGACCGCGGCGATCTTATCCGGCCGTAGGAAATACGCTCCGTTCGGGCTGGCCGGCGGCAAACCCGGAGCAGGCGGGCACAATTGGGTGGAACGTGAGGACGGTAGTATCGAACAACTCGCCGGCACCGATCAAACCGCGATGCTGCCAGGCGACACGTTTGTCATTGCAACTCCAGGTGGCGGCGGCTTCGGATCGCCCACCGATGAGTGACGACTCCGACACGCAGCGCACACCACACCGTTCCGATACCGCGCCCCGCCATTACCGCGGGTGCCGACACCGACTGGCCGGCTGGTTGTTGCTGGCGATGGGTGGGCTGGCCGTATTGCACGCCGCTTCGGAGTCGTTCCAAGCGTGGCCGGCCGGGGCCTGCGCATGGCTAACCGCAGCGTTGTTGTGGGATCGAATCAACCGAACGCACCGCTTATTAGTAGGGATCATAACCGCGATCGGCTGCCTCGCACTCGCCGTGGGTTGGTGGCGTGGCGGGACCCTGCCCTTGGCGCAGGCCATTTCACAGAATCACACGCTGCTGACGATGCTGGTGGCGGTTACGTTCCTGCGTCTCATAAGCCTGCCGTCTGAACGCAGTGCAACGCCGCTGCCCACCGGCCACAAGGCGCTCTGGCGCACCGTACTGGGCGTGCATTTGTTCGGGGCGGTCATCAATATATCCACCGTTATTATCATGGCTGACCGCATCACCCAGACACGACCCTTGGACCGGACCACGGCGTTGCTATTTTCGCGCGCATTTTCGGCATGCGCGTTCTGGTCACCCTTTATCGGCGGCACCGCATTGGTGCTGGCCTACGTCGACGGCTCCGAACTCGCCACGCTCATGCTGGTGGGCCTTCCATTGGCGGCCTGCTCCGTGGCGCTGACCTACTGGTGGAGCCGCGGCGATGCGGACACGTTCCACGGCTATCCAATCCGCTTCGCGAGTCTATGGATTCCGGCGCTACTCGCCATCAGCGTACTTACGGTCCACAAACTCGTACCGGATGTCTCAATCCTTATCGTCATCGCAGTCATCGCCGCGTTGCTTACCGTTGTCGTACTATTCCTCAAACAGGGCACAACCCGCGCCACACACGCCGTGCGCCATCACACCGAAAATCAACTGCCGCAGCTTGCCCAGGAATTACTGTTGTTTTTAGCGGCCGGGGTCCTCGCCACTGGCGTCGCCGAGTTGATTGCGACTACCGGCGACCCATTTCCGTTCCACACGCTGAACGGTGCCACAGCGAGCCTCACCTTAGGTGCGATGATCGTACTCGCCGTGGCGGGCGTTCACCCAATCAT
>JAOTWM010000257.1 GCA_029862885.1 Gammaproteobacteria bacterium | reverse complement strand
TGCCCTATACCAGGTCGTCGCGAGTACCGCGCGCGCGTTAATCGCCCACGGCGGAAAGGCGTGGCAACACAAAGCGTCCCGTTTCGACTACACGCTGGGCGACGGCCTCGCCTTCCTTGCCGAACGTAGCGGCGCAGACGCTGGATTGATTGTCATCGGTGCGCAGTCCGTGTCGAGCGCGGGCAGATCCGCCCTGTCCATTTTCAGTGTCGTAACTGGTGCACTTACGGGCGTGTATATGCCTATGACCGGGGGTGGCACTTTTCTCACAGCCGGCATCGTGGATTTCAGAACGGGTGACGTTCTCTGGTTCAATTTCGACAACAAATTCAAGGCCGGCCGTGACATTCGTGATAGCGTAATCGCTGCGAATGCCGTTAAGGAATTGCTCGATGCTGAGCTGTAAGCGCGCCCAAGTTAGCGATCTCAGGATGCTGAACACCAATAACCGCAAATCCGTGCCGCTGTACATGGAGATGAGCCATTCACCGTCGGACCGAAACCATTACAAAGACAGCCAAGCTATTGCTCGGTTCGTTGGCCGCACGCTATGCCAATGAACCGGATACTAATACCAATGATCGGGAGCAACCGGCTCGGGCAAGTGCCGATCGGGTTGGTCGCAATACTGATGACGCTATTCATCGGTGCCTGCGCCGCGCCGGGTGCAGTGGAGCCGCTCGCCACTTCTCGTGACGTGACTCAAATCAGCGATAAGGAGGCGCGGCTGTGGAACGAGGCCAATGATCTCGACGAAGCGATCCGGAAAGCGGACTCGATCTACGAGAATGACGAACTCGAAGACTACCTGCAACAGGTGATCGATAGGCTTTATCCGGAGTTCAAAGGCGCAGTTCGCATTCGTGTCCTCAAGTCACCGGTGCTGAACGCCTTCGCTCTCCCCAACGGGAGCATCTACATCAACGTGGGTCTGCTGGCCCGACTCGACAACGAGGCGCAGCTCGCGACGGTGCTGGCGCATGAAACTGCGCACTTCGTCGATAAACACAGCCTGCGGCAGCGCCGCCAGGTGAAATCAGCGAGTGCGATCGCCACCGGCGTGGCGATGGCCGGCTCGGCAGTTTCCACAGTGGCTGCCGGTTTGATCGGCATCAGTTCCATGTACGGGTATTCGCGCGAGTTGGAGAGAGACGCAGACCGCTTGGGTTACGATCGCCTGCAAACCGTTGGATATGACGTCGCGGAGTCCGTACGCGTCTTTGAGCATCTCGCCGCCGAGGCCAAAGCACTGGACGAAAAGCAGCCCGTGTTCTTCTCATCACACCCCAGCCTCAACGCACGAATAAACAGTTTCAATTCACTCATTCAAGCGTCGGATACACGGCCCGGGCGTGTGGGTGAAGCGGAACTATTGCAACACAGCGCACAAGCAAGAATAGCCACGCTGCGTGCCGACGCATCCATGCATCGCTACAAGAGTTTGCTGCTCGCCCTCGAGGCCGATGCCGCAACGTCAAGATATCCGGCGCGGTATCGCTACTACTACTTAGGAGAGGGCTATAGGTTGCGTGACGAGGCCGAAGATAACGCGCACGCCGAAACCGCATACCGCAACGCGATTAAGGCTGATCCCAACTTCGCGCCCCCCTATCGAGCGTTGGGCCTGCAACTGCTCAAACACGGCGACACGACCGAGGTCCGACGGTTACTTAAAAAATATCTCGACCTTGCACCCCAAGCATCAGATCGAGAGTACGTCACATACTTTTTACATCAGCTCGATACAGGAGGTGAATGATAATGAAGCGTCTAGTCCAACTGCCCATTTTGATCCTGTGTCTTATGTTCATTGCAGGGTGCGCCACCATGGCGTGGACGCGAGTGGATACGGCTGCAACGGCGGATCCATCCGGTAATTTCACCGTGGACCTTCCGGTCGGATGGGTGCGCTTGAACGCGCAACGGGATGCGATCACTCTCACTCGCGATGGGATGGGCATCCAGTACATCACGGCCCGTCGGCGCTCGCATAAGGCGGCATTCTCGAATCTGAAGAAGTCGGTGGCCCCGGACATACTGCCCACCGAACTGGCTGAACTCGCGATCGCCGAGATGAAGTCGAGTCAGGGTTTGGCGGAATACAACGTGCTCACCAATGCCCCGACAACGATCAGCGGACACACGGGATTCAGACTTCACATGCGGCTCAAGGTCCCGAGTGGCCTCACTTACGATGGTGTTGTGTATGGATTCGTTGACGAGGATGGCTTCTATTATATTGAGTTCTGGGCTGCGCGCCTGCACTACTTTGATCGGGACCTGGCGAATTTCGAGCGAGTGGTCGCGAGCTTTCGATTGACCTAGGAATCGTACTCGACAAGCCTTTGTACTTCGGTCCGAGGACGACCGCTCACTCGTCTTGGAATGTCAATATGGGTCCCCGAGTTAAAGTTAGTTCAAAAATAGTGGTTCAAAATAAATCGCAAATACTTGCCTGAATTGGATCAAATTTAAATACAAATTAACATTTTAGCTCATTCCCCTTCCAGTTCTGCGTGGCCAATCTCATTGTAAGGCAGACGACGGGTTCGTAAAGAGTAGCCTCGAGCAGTGTCGGGGTGTGGTGTTGTAGAAGCATTAACCCGGGCAGCAGGCACACCGATCCATTATCGGCCGCATCTGCCTTGTTTAGTTGCTGCACCGCCAGGTTTGTGAGGCCGGAGATATGCATGTTTGTTGCCGATGGAACGTTTGCGAACAAGGCTTTTGAGTATAACCCTTAACACCACGTAGACTACGCGTATATGCACCAAGACAGAGAATTGGGCATGTAATACGAAAAATCTGACAGGCACACAGAGTATTCACACTCTAAGATCACTCCATTCATGGGCAACAGGGCAATTTGACCAGGAGATTCGAAGATGGTCGAAAACCAGAGTTTTCCCGTTACCGGTGAGGTGGAAATTCCTAAGGTTGGGCTTGGAACCTATCTTATTTCCAGCCAGGAGGTGCCAGAGGTGGTGGTTGCCGCCATTCGTGCTGGCTACCGGCATGTGGATACCGCCGAGGGCTATGGTAATGAGGAAGGCGTAGGTGCAGGCGTTAAAGCGGGAATGACAGAGCTTGGCATCGCCCGCGATGAGCTATTTATAACAACAAAGCTGTGACCAGGTAACGAAGCTTGGGGGCAAACACCGAAAACCTATGAGACGACAATCGACGCATGTAATGACAGCTTGGAACGTTTGCAGCTTGACTACGTTGATTTGTACCTGATTCATACGCCGTTTAATCCTGAGCATCGCTTGGAGCAATGGCGCGCTCTGGTCGAGTTAAAAGGGCAAAGCAAGGTGCGCAGCATAGGCGTCAGTAACTTCAATGAATCACATATTGAAGAGATTGTGGCCGCTGGTTTCCCCGTACCGGAGACCAATCAGATTGAATTGCACCCTTGGTCACAAAAGCCCAATTTGGTGAGCTATTTACGCGAAGAAGCAATTTTACCAATCGCCTATAGCAGCCTTATACCGCTATCCACTTGGCGCGACGTTGAGGGTCAGGACAGCGCGGAAACAGATCAAATGAAAGCTGACGGTAGGCAAGAAGACTCACCCTTCAAACTGATGGCCGAAAAGTATGGCGTTACAGAATCGCAAGTATTGTTGCGCTGGGCGCTGCAAAAAGGATATCCGGTCATTCCGAAAAGCACCAACCCACAGCACTTGCGTCAAAACATCGATCTGTTCGGCTTTACTCTGGATGAAGAGGATATGGCCGCTATCGCGACAATGGATCGCGGAGACGGCGTGGCATGGGCAATTGGTGATCCTAGCAAGGTGGCATAACCAGGGGAGGCCAAAGTGAATAGAGATCAAAACAAGTGAATTCGCAGGGCGTAAGCAGACGTGAAGTTTCAATCTAAACTGTTCCATCATTGGACGGCATAAGGGCCCGCTAGATTACGATCCAAGAGAAGGAAGTGTAGCTATTACAGACGGTTCAATTGTGGAAACCCCAAGTTAAGTTTTGTTCTGTTACACGGTCGGAAAAAACAAGCAGTAAGGGCATATTTATTATTCTTGAACAAAGAGCCAGGAGGTCACGATGTTATATACACTGAATATAAACGGGCATTCCCGCAGCGTGGAAGCGGAACCTGCGACGCCGCTGCTATGGGTTATCCGCGACGAATTGAATCTGACCGGCACCAAGTTCGGCTGCGGGGTCGCCGCCTGCGGCGCCTGTACGGTTCATTTCAACGGTACGCCGATCCGCTCCTGTTCATTTCCAGTCGACGGCGCTGCCGACAACGAGATTACCACGATCGAAGGTTTGCGGGGCCAGGTCGCCGAGGCAGTGCAACAGGCCTGGCGCGAGAAGGACGTCGTACAGTGCGGCTACTGCCAGTCGGGCCAAATCATGTCCGCCGTTGGCCTACTGAGCAGCAATCCATCCCCCAGCGACAGTGATATCGATGGCGCGATGGCGGGCAACGCATGCCGTTGTGCTACCTATGTTCGGATTCGGGATGCCATCAAGCTGGCATCGAAAAAACTGGAGGTGTGATATGGCAATGCAACTTTCCCGACGCGATTTCCTCAAATCCACGGCCGCTGGTGCGGCGGTGCTGGTGGTTGGCATGAACTCAAAGGGCGTGCTTGCCGCCGGCAAGGCCGAAACGGTGGTCAATCCGTTTGTCCGCATCCATCAGGACGGGATCGTCACCGTGATCGCCAAACATTTTGAAATGGGACAGGGCACAACGACCGGTTTGACCACGCTGGTCGCCGAAGAATTGGACGCGGACTGGCGTACGATCAAAGTCGAGTTTGCACCGGCTGACCCGGAAAAATACAAAAACCTGTTCTGGGGTTCCCAGGGCACTGGTGGATCTACAGCAATCGCCAATTCCTTTATGCAGTACCGAGAGGCGGGCACCGCCGCGCGTGAGCTGCTGGTGAATGCCGCGGCTAACAAATGGGGTGTGGATGCAGCGGATATCGCTGTTTCCAACGGCATTCTAACGGCTGGTACGAAGCAGGGCCATTTCGGAGATTTTATCGAACAGGCCATGGCGTTGACGCCATCTGAAAAACCGACCTTGAAATCCCACGATCAATTCAAACTGATCGGCAAACTGGATCTGCCACGCAAGGACAGCCAGTCAAAGACCGACGGCAGCGCAATGTTTGCGATGGACATCAAGATTCCGGGTATGGTTTACGCCGTGATTCAACGCAGCCCGCGTTTCGGGGGCGTAGTTACATCCTTCGATACATCCGAAGCCAAGAAGGTCGCGGGTTTTGTCGACGCGAAAGCCCTGCCGAATAAAGCCGGTGTCGTCGTCTTTGCAAAAAATACCTGGTCCGCTTTTCAGGCGCGCAATGCGATCCAAACCGAGTGGGATTATTCCGCCGCTGAATCGCGAAGCATCGCGGATATGACTGCGAGCCATCGCGAATTGACGAGGAGCCCGGAATTCGATACCGGGAAGGTCAGCCGGGTCCAGGCGCAAACCTCGATCAGCGGTGCGGCGCAAATCGTTGACGCCGAATTTGTCTTTCCTTTTCTCTCGCATGCCCCCCTGGAACCGTTGAATTGCGTCATTGAGCCCACCGAAAACGGGGTCAAGTTCCACGACGGCTGTCAGAGTCCGAGCTTAGTGCAGGGCGCCGTTGGCCACGTGCTCGGCTTGCAACCCGAGCAAATCGAGATCAACACGGTTTATGCAGGTGGCTCGTTCGGACGCCGAGCGACGCCGATTGCCGACTACCAGGTGGAAGCCGCGCTCGCCTTTGTGCTGCTCGGGGAAAAGACCCCGGTCAAGCTGGTTTGGAGCCGCGAGGACGATATCCGGGGCGGGTACTACCGGGCAATGGCGGTGCACACGGCAAATATCGGCCTAGATGGCGGCGGCAAGATCCTGGGCTGGGATCATCGCATTGCCACCAAATCGATTATGAAAGGCACTCCGTTCGAAAATTTCGCAGTGCATAACGGTGTTGACAATAGCTCTGTGGAAGGGGTGGCGGACACCCTCTATAACCTGCCGAACATGGCGGTTGGTCTGAGTGACTTTAAATCGGCGATCCCGGTTCTGTGGTGGCGTTCGGTGGGACATACGCACACGGCATATGCAATGGAAAGCCTGCTGGACATGATTGCCCACGAGACCGGGCAGGATCCGATCGAAATGCGTCTCGGGCTGCTCGACCGCGCCGATGACAAGCAGAGACGTATGGCCGGCGTGATCGAAGCGGCGCGCGATTTATCCGGTTGGCAAAAGAAGGATAAACGCGGTTTTGCCGCACACTTCTCATTCAATACATGGGTCGCGGTGGTGGCCGACATCACTGTCAACGGGCAACAGGTCCATGTCGACAAGCTACACATCGCAGTCGACTGCGGCGTCGCAGTAAACCCCGATGTGATTCGAGCTCAAATGGAAGGTGGCGCCGGATATGGTCTCGGTGCGGTGTTACGCAATGAAATAACATTCGAGGATGGCGAGGTCGTGCAGTCAAACTTTCCGGACTATCCACCGCTGCGGATAACCGATATGCCGGAGGTGGAAGTCGCGATCGTGGCATCCGCCGAGGCGCCGAGCGGTGTGGGCGAGCCCGCGGTGCCGCCGGCCGGTCCGGCGGTGGCCAACGCCATTTTTGCCGTGACCGGGCAGCGCATCACGCAGTTACCGATGTCGAAATCTGGTTTTCAGTTCGTCTGAGAGACCGTTTTTGGAACGGTGGTTTTTTTATCAGCTTCAGGCATCGCCGGTATGGGGCTATGAGGACCAGGTATGCAGAGTAGCGATACAGAAGTACTACAAACCGCGGTCATGTGGCTGGAAGATGGCGATACAGTGGAGTTGGTCACCCTGGGAACAACCTGGGGGTCCGCGCCAAGGCCGGCGGGCTCGCTCGCCATATATGCTTCTTGAATTGAAGCGTTAATTCGCTGATTCGATTACCCCACAAGCCACGCGGCCGCCAGCACCACCGATCGGTTGTGTCAAGTGATCGTCAGCGGCCTCGTGAATTATGAACGTAGAGCCGTCCGCGTCTAGTAACGGATGATCTCCCTCGGAGACGCTGACCAGTGTGGTAAACAGTTCCGTTTCACCAACACCGTCGGCCCCAACGAACAGATTGGGCAGATCACCGGGTTCTGGCCCCTGCGGATTCATAAGGCCATGCGCACCTTCCACCTTGCC
>JAOTWM010000256.1 GCA_029862885.1 Gammaproteobacteria bacterium | reverse complement strand
CGCGCCAATGCACCAATCTTGAGCTGCGGCAAACCCCAGCCGACGGCGAGATGAACAATCGTGGTGTCTTCGGTCTCGCCAGAACGGGCCGACGCAATCGCGCCCCAACCCGCGGCACGTGTGGCGTCCAGCGCGGCACGAGCTTCGGTGAGGGTACCGACTTGGTTTGGTTTAATCAGAGCGGCATTGCCCGCACCCTGCTCGGCAGCGTCGCGAATCCGCGCCGCCGACGTCACCACAACGTCGTCGGCGACGACTTGCACGTAAGGGCCGACAGCTTCAGTAAACCGCCGCATACCATCAAGGTCGTGTTCCACACACGGGTCTTCGACCGACACCACCGGGTAGCGCTGCACCCAAGAGCACAACAACTCCAACCATCCATCACAGTCGTAGCGGCGTTGTTCGCTGTTCAGCACGTAATACGGATCGCGCCATAACTCGCTCGCCGCAACATCCAGTGCGATGGCAACGTCGGCACCGGGTACAAAGCCCGCATCCTCGATTGCCTGGACGAGAAATTCCAAACTTTGTTCATTGCTATCGAATGTGGGCCAGTATCCACCCTCGTCGGCAATGCCGTGCCGCCGCCCGCCGCAGTCCAATAGTGAACCGGCCGAACGGTACACATCCGCGGTCCATTCCAAAGCCTGTGCATAACTCTCCGCACCGATCGCAATAACCATGAAATCCTGTATATCGACTCGACCGCCGGCGTGCGCGCCACCTCCAAAGATTTGAATTTCCGGCAACGGCGCCCGACTTGGATTACCGGCCGATAGCCAACGCCACAACGGCATTCGGGAAACATTCGCCGCCGCGTGCGCCGCCGCCATCGAGGTCGCGGTCACGACGTTGCCCCCAATCCGCGACTTGTTCGCGTCGTCGTCGAGGGCCAACAAGCGCGCGTCCACTGCGACCGTATCGGTGCTATCGACGCCGTGTAAGGCCGGCGCAACTTGCTGTTCGACCGTGCTGATTGCACGGCGCACGCCGAACCCCGCTAAACGATCACCTCCGTCGCGCAACTCCATAGCTTCACTGCGGCCTATCGATGCACCGGCAGGTGCAATGGCGCGGCCGCGCGTACCGCCCTCCAATTCCACGTCGACTTCCAGCGTCGGCCGGCCACGCGAATCCCAGATCTCACGCGCAATGACGTTGCAAATTCGAGTCGTCATGGGGTCACCTCACTGCGCCAACACTCCAGCACGTGTTCAATCTGTATGCACGGCTCGGTCAACAACCCGCGTGCGAAATGCCGCACCCGTTCGATGTCGGCCGTTGCGGTTAGATATTCGACCGTCGACTTACCATCGATACGGGCCAGTGCCAATGCAGGCAACAGACGCGCGGCGCGGCGTTCCAGTGCCGCAACGGGTTCCCAGGTCACGCGCGATCGATACGCGGCGTACAACCGCCGATACGAGTCCGATAACGCGGCCACCGCTTGCGGTACCCATACGCATTTCAGCAGCAAATGATTCAGGCAAAACGCGAGGTCGAAGGCCGGATCGCCATACCACGCACACTCGGCGTCGATAAACACCGGCCCACTTTCGCCCACCAGTAAATTCTTCGGACTCACATCGCCGTGCACCAATGCGACACGGGTCTGCGCGGTGGTCTCGATAAGCTTGCGGATTACGTGAGCGAGATCGGGGTGCGCGAGCGCGGTCGATTCGAGATAGGGCGAAAGCCGGATGGCATCAAAAATTCGATCGCTGGCAAAGCGTTCGGCCAGATCGGATCGCCCCGCCGTCGCTGCATGGATCGCACCGAGGCAGTCGCCGACATGCGCCGCGAAACGCACATCGACCCGACCCTCGCGGAGTTCCTGCTTCCAGCATGGATACTGCTCGGGCGGTAGATATTGCATCGCGAACCATCCACTTTCGGCGTCACGTCCGTACACGCCCGGCACCGCATCGGCGTTGATACGGGCCACGGTCTGTAACCAGCAATATTCGTATTCGTTGCGTTCAACGGGCACCTGCCAATCGGTGTCGACCCGCAATCTTGCCAGCGCGCGCTTCGCGCACATTGACCGGGTGTCGAGGTCGATCCTCAGGATTTGCGACGACACGCCACCACTGAGCGGCTGCATGCGCACAATCCTCTCGTTCAGATCGATGCTGCCGCTGCGTACCAGCGCTGCCCGGATCGCGCGCGGATCATCTACCGACGCAACGACCGTCAATTACGCGCCCGCGCGCCGCGCGCGCCGTCCTCCTTTGCGCGCAGCTTTGCTGTTAAGCGCCGCCTTGGTAACGATACTGACGCCGTGCAAATATGCGTAGTGACAATCTGCCAGCGGTTGCGATTTACTCGCGGCGCCGCCGGTATCGTCGAGCAACAACAATCCGTCATCGCTTAACAATCGAGCGCAGCGTTCGAGCAACGCATCGCCGATACTGTCGGCGCCCACGAAAATGAGATTGAAACGGTGCCGAGCCACGTCATCGAGAAACTGATTCGGATCTTGTTGGTGCAGCGCAATCCGAATATCGTCCCTAAATATCGGTTCAAGGAGCGCAAGCGGCACATCGTTGTCGATATTCAGAACCAAACGCGCAGTGATATTCATGCCGTCAATCACCCACGGTGCATACGACAAACTCTCTGCACCAATCTGTAACACCACTGCATTCGCGTTCAGCGCTGCCAAGACGCGGAGCAACGCGCCTACGCGGTCATCGATATCCACTGCCACACCACACTCACTGAGACTGCAACGCACTGCTGCTAACGTTGCGGGCGGTTCGGATTGCTTTTCGGACATTGCTATCCTCGTGCTTATCGAAATACCGTTTCGCTCGCTACTCGGCACAAGCCCCGGCCCACGGCGACATGATAAACGCCGCACCCATAGTACGGCACGCGGCAGGATCGTAGCCCACAACATTCGGACACGCAAAACAATTGGGGTACACGCGATTCTGCACTACATCGATATCAAATGAAGCGCGCAACGCAGAAATGATGCTATCGTCGAACCGATCGTCCACGGCAACGCGCGACGATCCACTCACATCGATACGCGGCACATCGAGTACGTGATCGACTGGCATCTTAAAGTCGACCAGACCCGATGCCAATTGCAGCACCGCAGGCATGATTCGGCGGCCGCCGGAAGCCCCGAGCGCAAATCGGCTACCGTCGGCACCGCGAATCAAGACCGGACACATATTAGATAACGGACGTTTTCCCGGCGCCATCGAATTCGGTTGGCCCGGGCGTGGATCGAACCACATCACGCCGTTGTTCATTAATATGCCGGTCTGTGGCAACACGACCTTAGATCCGAAGATCGATAACAGCGTTTGTGTGAGCGCAACGACATTGCCGTGGCGGTCGGCGACGCTGATGTGGGACGTACACGTCGGCGCACGGGAATCGTCGTAATCGCCGAGTGTAGCGAACCGCTGGGCATACGAGGCCGTCAACACTTCAGCGTAGGCAGTCACATACTCGGCGTTTGGCTGCGACGACATGGCCGCACCACAGCGTTGTTCGAGTCGGCCCATCGCATCGCGAAATGTAGGCCCGGCGGTCAGGCCGGGCGCCATGCCGATCGTCGCATCGCGATATGTAAATGTATCAATCGGAATGACACGAGCGTCGTAACCGGATAAGTCGCCAGACGTGAGACGGATTCCGAGCGCGCTCGCGTCGCCTAGTATCCTTGCCGCAATTTCGCCTTCGTAAAAATCCCGAGGGCCGGCGTCGGCGAGTCGACGCAGCGTTTCATTCAGCAACCCGTAGGACAATATTGGTACCGGACCGCCCCACTCACCGACCGGCGTGAAACCTCCGGGCAGATAAACACGCCGGCTCTCGGCGTAGCGCGAAAGCAGCGGCGCCGCCGATGCGATCTTAAGACTCGCGAACCAATCCACCGCCAGCCCGCCATCGGCCAGCTCGATCGCCGGAGCTATTAGCTCCGAAAATGGCAGAGTTCCAAACCGATCCAAAGCCGTCGCTAATCCCGCGACGTGTCCCGGCACGGCCACCGAATACGGTCCATTCACGTTGCGGTCGTCGTGCACCGACTGCCACTGAAACAAATCCGGGCCGACACCTTCCTGCAATGGATAATCAGCCGGGTCCAACACGGTGGACGCACGCACCCCAAAGTCAACCGCACGCCAGTCGTCAGTTGCCGCGAGATATACAAGCAGGTAGCCACAACCACCAATACCGCTCATCCACGGTTCCAACACACCGAGTGCAAAACCCGTGGCAACTGCTGCATCCACCGCATTACCGCCGTTACGTAACACGGCCGCGCCAATCGCCGAGGCCTTGACGTGCTGCGACGTAACAACACCACCTTCTGAATACACAGCGGGTTTGGTGACGCACCACGTCTCGCGCTGCGGTTCACTCATCGTATGTGACTACCAAGCGAACGCGGCCGTGGCAGCAGTGCCTGGGTTCGCATCAAACCCGGACGATCTTTCCCGGGTTCATTATATTGTGCGGATCCAACGCAAGTTTGATACTGCGCATCACATTCACGGCTTCGCCGTGTTCAGCCTGCAGAAAATCGAGTTTGCCGTAGCCAATGCCGTGCTCACCGGTGCAAGTGCCGTCCATCGACAGCGCACGCATGACCATGCGTTCGTGCAACGCTTGAGCCCGCTGCAGTTCATCGGGATCGTCGTGATCGACGAGCAGAACCAAATGGAAATTGCCATCGCCAACATGACCAACTATCGGTGCAACCAACTGCGACGCGTCGATGTCGCGCTTGGTTTCGCTGATACATTCGGCCAACTGCGAAATCGGCACGCAGACATCGGTAGCCCAAATTTGGCCATCGGGCCGCAGCGCTTTGCAGGCGTAAGCCGCATCGTGACGGGCCTGCCACATCTTGTTGCGCTGCTCAGGGTCGGTGGTCCATGAAAAATCACCACCGCTATGATCATGGGCGATACTCTGCACCGTCTCCGCCTGCTCACGCACACTTGCGGTGCTGCCGTGAAACTCAAGAAATAACGTCGGTGCGACTGGAAAATCGGTACCGGAATAGCGGTTAATGGCATCGAGCTGCACATCGTCCAACAGTTCGATTCGGGCCACCGGGATGCCCATCTGAATCGTGAGAATCACGCAGTTCACCGCATCGTCGAGAGTCGGAAACGAACAAACGGCGGACGACATTGCTTCGGGTATACCGTACAGGCGTAATGTGATCTCGGTAATGACTCCTAGAGTGCCCTCGGAGCCCACGAACAAACGCGTCAAATCGTACCCCGCGGCCGATTTTCGGGCGCGCTTCGAGGTGCGGATCACACGACCATCGGCCAGTACTACCGTCAATGCCAAGACATTCTCGCGCATCGTGCCGTAACGCACCGCATTCGTACCCGACGCACGGGTTGCGGTCATTCCCCCCAGCGATGCATCGGCGCCCGGATCGATCGGAAAAAACAACCCTGTGTCGCGTAGGTAGGTATTGAGCTGCTTGCGGGTTACACCCGGCTGCACGACAACGTCCAAGTCTTCCGCGTTAACGCGCAGCACTTCGTTCATCGCCGCGAGATTGATACACACGCCGCCGTTCAGCGCTCCGACCTGACCCTCCAGGGCCGTGCCGGTACCATAGGCAATAACCGGGGTGTGGTGCTGTGCGCAAATGGCGACCACCTCAGCAACTTCCTCGGTCGTATGCACGGTCGCCACGGCGTCGGGAGGCAGCGACGGATGGAACGATTCGTCCTTACCGTACTTCTCACAGACCGCCGACGCCGTGGAGAGGCGATCGCCTAATCGCTGTTTGATTCGCTGTATCGCGTCGCGGTAACGATCCGTATCGGTGGCGGCCTGGGCTTTCATGGTGGCGTCTCTAGGGAATAATTATGAACTACGCTACACCGCAATGCAGCAAGCTTCAAGGGTCAACGTGCCAGATCAACGACGTTGTATCGTCCGCATATCGCGCGCGGCCGATCGATAATTTCCGGAACGGGTCTATCAAGTTGCCGATTTGAAAACTTCGGATAGAGACACTATGGGATTCCACGCCTATTGGCCGGTTTCCGACTGGATTTTGCCTCGTCTGGCGTGTTCTTACTTCCAGTCATACCTATAGCTATGACCGTGAGTCCAAAGCGGCACCAGCCAAAGCGAACTCTTAGCCATGAGATCCGGACTCCCGTGCAACATGCGGGCTATGGAGGCGCCAAGATTTTACATGTACGTGGCGACGACAAGAGCATCGCGCGAAACCACAACCTGCTAAAATTAGCCGCGTAGCCATAGAATTACCACTTCCCCTATATTTTGTGCCATCGTGAACGATAAACCGACGCCCACACCAACCGATCCAGGTGCGCTGCGATCTGAAGGCGAGCCGAATCTCTCGCTGCGGCGCGATGCGTGGCAGCGTGATTTTATCGACGCCGACACGCAATATTGGCTGGATCAAGACGCAAAATATTTTCTGCACCAGTCGTTGTCGACGCCGTGCCTCGATGTGCTCGAAGCGTGCGACGGTGCGTATCTGCAGGACCTTCGCGGCCGCCGCTTGCTCGATTTCCACGGCAACAACGTGCATCAGGTCGGATTTGGACATCCAATGGTGTTGGACGCGGTGCGCGCTCAACTCGAACGCCTACCGTTCTGCAGCCGCCGCTACACGAACATTCCAGCGATTCAGTTAGCACAAGGCCTCACCGAGCTCGCCCCCGGCGGATTGAACAAAGTGTTGTTTACGCCGTCCGGCACCGCCGCGATCGGCATCGCTCTTAAAATAGCGCGCATGGCAACAGGCCGCTTCAAAACGGTGTCGATGTGGGACGCGTTTCACGGCGCATCACTGGATGCGATTTCGGTCGGCGGAGAAGCATTGTTCCGCCGCGACATTGGACCGCTGCTGCCGGGCACCGAGCACGTTCCGCCACCGGACCCGCGACATTGCCCATTTGAATGCGGGAAGCAGTGCAACCTTAAATGTGCAAACTACGTCGACTATGTTTTGGAAAAGGAAGGCGATGTCGGCGCAGTAGTGGCGGAAACGGTACGCAGCACGCCGTATATTCCCGTTCCGGACTACTGGCGGCAGGTACGCGAATCCTGCAACCGGCACGGCGCGTTGTTGATTCTCGATGAGATTCCGCATTGCCTGGGTCGCACCGGTAAGATGTTTACCTGCGAGCATTACGACATAACGCCCG
>JAOTWM010000014.1 GCA_029862885.1 Gammaproteobacteria bacterium | reverse complement strand
CCGAGTCAGCGGTTGCAAGCCGGTAGCCTTCACTGCAGGCTTTCAGGTTGAGTTCGTGGAAACCCTTTGGCGCTCGATCACGCAGGGCCTGCTCCACCGACTCTTGTCTGCAGGGTCCCCCTATACCGATCAGCACGCCCAAAGCTACTATGTTCGCCACCCGACCACTGCCCAGCTTGCGGGCGATTTCAGTCAACGGAAATGCGTAGGTTTTAAACTCTCCTTGGAGTAGTGATGTTACGCGGCTGCTATCGATAATTACGACAGTATCGGGCTTCAACAACTCGGTAGACGCGTGTGATGCAATTTCGTCCATAATCACTAGATAGTCCAACGCGGTAACGAGTGGATAATCGACTTCGCCATCGCTAGCAACCAAATCCGACCGGCTGAGGCCGCCGCGCGACGTCGGTTCGTAACTTTGGGATTGTGCGACATTCAGGCCTTCGGCTGAAAGGGCCGCCGAAAGAACGCGCGCACCCAGGATCAATCCTTGACCGCCACTGCCACTCATGCGTATTTCAATCTCTTTGGCCATGAGTCTACGCAAAAAAGTTCTACGACTTACGGTTAGTTGGACGCCGCCATGATTCTCCCCATGTGCTGCTTATAAGCATCGGCATATTCTGGCCGATCGTTGCGTGTGAGCACACCGGTCTCAAAGGCATTGGGGCGAAATGGCTGGTCAACGGAATTTCCATACACGTCAGAACGGGTCGATGCCTTTTGGCTCAGCATCATCTCCGGCGATTCACCGAGTTCATTCTTGCGTCCGTAGATCTCGGTACAGTCGGAAATGACCTCAAGGAACGCGAACCCGGGATGGGTGATGCCTTCTTTAATGAGGTTTTTTAGAGCAGGCACCTGCAGAGTGATCTCCCGCCCCACCAGACCGGCGCCCGCTGCCGCCGCAAGCTTGCAGGAATCAAAACCTGGCTCGTGATTTCCAAACGGGGTGGTCGTGGTAAATCGGTCCACCGTGGTAGTGGGCGAGACCTGCCCTCCGGTCATTCCGTATATCTCATTATTCAGCATGATGCACGTGAGGTTGAGGTTGCGTCGGCAGGCGTGAATCAAATGATTGCCGCCGATTGCCAGACAATCACCGTCGCCGGTGATCACGATGACCTCCAGGTCCGGGCGCGCTAGTTTAAGCCCGGTGGCATATGCCAGCGGTCGGCCATGATTGACGTGCATGGTATTCGCATCGATGTACGCGCCGACACGCCCCGAGCAGCCAATGCCGGAGACGATGGCTAGATTATTTTTATCAATATCGAGTTCGTATAAAGCCCACAGTAACGCGCGCAACGCAATACCGTGGCCACATCCCGGGCACATGAAATGTGGCATCAATTCTTTGCGCAGATAGTCGCGAATCTCAAAAGCATGCATGCTCGTTTCAGTCATTTGACTCCAGCGCTTTGACGCGTTCAAGAATTTCATTTGGTGTTATCGCGAGCCCGTCGATGCGGTTCATGCGTGATACCTTGGAAGACGGCGAACACAGCCGCTCTATTTCCAGACACAGCTGACCCGCATTCAACTCAGGCACCAGGATTTTTCCGGCCGAGTCGACGATTTCCACGAAAGCTTGCTGTGGAAACGGCCACAACGTAATGGGCCGAAACAGCCCGACACCAATGCCTTGTTCACGGCCAAGTTTTACCGCGCGCCGCGCGGCCCGAGATGTGATTCCGTAAGCGACGATGATTATGTCTGCATCCTCACACGTGAGGGCCTCAAAGTGCTCCACCAGTGATTGGTTCCGATCCAGTTTGCCCAGCAGGCGGCGCATGACTCGATCCACTTGCTCGGGGTTCTGCGTCGGGAAACCGTTTTCACCATGGGTCAGGCCGGTGATATGGGTGCGGTATCCATCGCCGGGTCGCGCCATTTCCGGAACACCGTCATCGGCTGCGGCAAACGGCACATACTCTTCCGGTGGGGCCCGGGTCCATCTTCGTTCGAAGAGCTCCAGATCCGCAGGTTCCCGCAATTCGATGGTTTCGACTAAGTGACCGATGACCTCGTCGTACAGCAGCACGACCGGCACCCGCAGCAACTCTGACAGATTGAAAGCGCGCACCGTTTCCGTATAAATCTCATCCACCGAAGCCGGGGTCAACACGATTACCGGGTGATCGCCATGGGATCCCCATCGCGCCTGCATCACATCGCCCTGGCTGGGGCGGGTGGGCAAGCCGGTGCTGGGACCGCCGCGCATCACGTTAACGATCACGCACGGGATTTCGGCCATGCTGGCATAGCCCAAATTTTCCTGCTTCAAGGAAAAACCGGGGCCGCTGGTCGCGGTCAATGCCTTGACTCCTCCCATGGATGCACCCAGCACTGCTCCCATGGAAGCAATCTCGTCTTCCATTTGAATAAATGTGCCCCCAACTTTAGGCAGCTCGACCGACATCTTTTCCGCAACTTCAGACGAAGGAGTGATCGGGTAGCCGGCATAGAAACGACAGCCTGCGGCAATCGCTGCTAACGCGCAGGCGTGATTGCCCTCCACGCTTTGCAAAGCGCTGGTGGTGGCTGCTGTACTTACGGTCGACATGGAAGGATCAATTGTTGTGGGTTTATAGCTAAAAAACTCAGCGTGTGCGCCAGACGCTATCGATGCTCGGCGACGGTCGTTTCTATCTTTTGCACATGCACCGCAATGGCGAAATCAGGACAGAGCCATTCGCATAACCGGCACCCGGTGCAGGCATCCGGATCGGTGAGCTCCACGATCTCGTTACTGTTTAAAACCAGGCAGCGCTCTGGACACATTTTTACGCAAATATCGCAGCCCTTACACCAAGCCTCGGTGATCTCGAGATCCACCACAACATTGTCGACCATCGGCGCAGCTGGTGGCGTGGCCTCTTCAACGTGTTCACGCGCTGCTATGTGCTTGTCGGACTGAATCCATTCGCGTCCAAGTACAAAAGCTTTCTGGTTTACCTGCAGAGTTTTCGGCGGTACGGATTGCGCGATGATTGCCTGCCAGTCTTCCACAGTGAAATCCAGAGCGGTGGACAGCATCCCCAACAACACGGTATTGGCGGTACGCGGATTACCCAGTTCAGTAGCCATTCCGGTTGCATCCACGGCAAATGCATTGGGCACATGTTGCTTGACCTGATCCAACGTCCGGTGAACGTAGTTCGAGGTGGCGCCGCGCTCGCGGTCACGGCAGGAAAACGGTGGGATAATCATTTGCGTGTCGGAAATAAAGGTTCCGCTATCGGGATTGAGGTATGATAACCAGCGCAGCCCTTCCGCCCATTCAAGCGCCAGCAGGATATCCGCCTGACCCAGCGGAATGGTTGGGGAGTAAACTTCACTACCGAACCGCACATGGCTAAATACGGCGCCGCCGCGCTTGGCCATACCGTGTATTTCGCTTTGTTTTACTTTTAGTTTGTTCTGCAGACATAGTTGCGCCAATATCTTCGACACTGTAATCACACCTTGGCCACCGACCCCGACGATGAGCACATTGGTCGGTTCGGCTACGGCGGTATCCAGTCTCGCTTCCCGTTTAACCGCAGCGGAGGTAGATGTACTCATGTGGCGCCTGCCTCGTTTAGCTGGATGCAGTCGCTGGGACACACTTGTGCGCACATTGAGCAACCTATACAAGTGGTCTGGTCGATCTTCACCTTATGATGGCCGTCGAACAACTCATTACTCCAGGATATTGCGGGGCACGCCAGATTCATACACATCTGGCATGCAGTGCAGCCATCTGAACGTACTTGGAATGGTGTGCCTTTGATCTTGACCGGATCAAGTGCACACGGCCGGTCGGAGATGACGACGGCCACGCCGTCGTACTGAATCGCCTCGCGGTAGGTCCGGAACAAGCTGCCTACATCATAGGAATCGACGGTCTTGATCCACTTGACCCCAATGGCGCGAATGATTTGTTCGAAATCGATTCGGTGCGTCTCCTCGCCGCGCAATGTACGCCCTGTGCCCGCATGATCCTGACCGCCGGTCATTGCCACGGTGTGGTTATCCAGCAATAACACCGTAATGTTGGCATTGTTATATACCGCGTCGATCAGCGGCGGAATACCGGCATGCATGAATGTAGAATCACCGATGGTGGCGACAATGGGTTTGTCCGTAGCATTAGCCTTAGCCATCCCCACCGCCATTCCGATGCTGGCGCCCATCGATACACAGGCGTCCATCGCCTTCAAAGGCTCGATCGCACCCAGTGTGTAACAGCCAATATCGCCCATGACTCTGGCATCGATGGTGCGCAACGCCATATAAGTGCCGGCGTGTGAGCACCCCGCACATAAAACCGGCGGCCGGGCTACCGTCTCGACGTTAAAGTCAGTTGTCTTCGGCAGTTCATTGATTATGCCTGCCGTGTGTAATCCCTCTCGCAGAATCTCCGGCGAAAGCTCACCGACTCGTGGAAAGTACTTCTTGCCCTCTATTTCAATGCCCATGGCCCGGAGTTCTTTTTCTATAACCGGTTCCAGTTCCTCGGCCACCAAGACTCGTTCCACCGAATCGCAGAAACGCCGCACCACATCCTCCGCCAACGGATATGACGCGCCCAGTTTGAGGATGCTGGCTTGTGGTATCACTTCGCGCACATAGGTATAGCACGTGCTGAGGGTAATAATACCGAACTCTTTGCTGCCCGGCTCCCAGCGTACGAGACTCGAGGCATTCATGTATTCCTTGAGTTTTTGTTCCCTCTCCAACACGATGGGGTGGCGAATGCGCGCATTGGATGGGAGCGCAACGTGTTTCGACGGTATATCTTTGAAACCCTTAGTGCTGAACTGTTCGCGCTCCCCCAGCACGACCGGGCTGCGGCAGTGTGACAGACGGGTGGTGCTGCGGACTATGACCGGGGTATCGAATCGTTCGCTCAGAGCGAACGCCAACTTGGTGAAATCTTTTGCTTCCTGGGCATCCGATGGCTCCAGCACCGGCACCATAGCAAATTGGCCGAACACGCGAGAATCCTGTTCATTCTGCGAGCTGTGCATTCCAGGGTCGTCACAAACGATCAACACCAGCCCGCCGTTCACGCCAATGTAACTCTGTGACATCAGTGAGTCGGATGCGACGTTCAGTCCGACGTGCTTCATCGCGCACATGGCGCGCACGCCGCCGAAGGACGCGCCGATAGCCACATCCAGAGAAACCTTCTCATTGGTCGACCACTGGGCATCCACATCTTCAGCGGGATATGTACCCAGGCTTTCTAGAATCTCCGTGCTAGGTGTACCCGGATAAGCAGTACCGACCTTGACCCCAGCCTCCCACGCACCGCGCGCGATGGCTTCATTGCCCATGAACGACCTTATTTCGGGTTCCGCCGATGCCGCGGCGTCTTGAAACCGTACTAATGAAGCGCTGCCGTTGGTCATATCTTTAGCTCTGATATCTAATGTTGGAGGGTTTGAACATCGTCCGACGAACTCTTAGCGCAAGAAAACTCTTACTCAATCTGGATTCTGTTAAGCAAAACTCTGGGTGATCTGCGCCGGATTATGCAGTACCTACATTATAGCTCTAACCCTATATTATCTGGACTTTGCTCAAATATCGACCAGCTAAGGGATCGCGTCAAGCCTGGTGTAGATTAAGAAAGATTTTTCAACTGCGGCGCCGTGAAAAGTATCGCATATCGCGCCCGTCGCCGGTGAAGAACCAAGCCCCATGGTTTTGGACGCAGTTGATCTTGATCAAGATATGGGCACGTTTATTCTGCTAATACATGCGGCTGAGCGAATAAGGACGCTAATATCAGCTCGGACAAATGTATTAACCAGATACATCAAACGAAAAACCTCATCCAACCACTACTTTTGGGGGAGAGACTATGAAATCTGTGCGCTGGATTCGTACCCTGATTGCGGGCGCCATTATCGCGCTAAGCAGCCTGACAGGCGCCGCTATGGCGGACTCTATCAAGATCGGATCATTTCTTGCCGTTACCGGGCCAGCCTCTTTTCTTGGTGATCCCGAGAAGAAAACCCTGGAACTGTATGTCGACAAGCTCAATGGAGAAGGTGGTATCAACGGCCAACAGGTCGAACTCACGCTCTATGATACCGGGCTTAGCGCCAAAGAGGCGCTTACCTTCGTCAAGCGATTGATCAGTGAAGATCAGGTCGATCTCATCGTTGGTGGCACCACCACCGGCGAAACCATGGCGGTATTGAAGGAAATCGAAAAGGCGGAGATCCCTTTTATTTCTCTGGCCGGCGCCTCGGTGATCATAGATCCGCCCAAGAAATGGGTATTCAAAACTCCGCATACGGACGCCATGGCGGTTGACATGGTTTACAGAGACATGAAAAAGCAAGGCATCTCGAAAATTGGATTGATCGCGGGCGCCGGTGGTTTTGACAAGTCATGTATGAAAAATGCGGATGCCCTTGCTGCAGGCGCGGGGATCAGCATCGTAATCACAGAGACCTATGGCAAGGGCGACAATGATATGACGCCCCAACTCACCAAGATCAAGAATGCCGGTGTCGACGCTACCTTGTTTTGTGGTTTTGGCGGGGCATCATCCATAGTCACCAAAAACTACGCCCAATTAGGAATCGAAGCTCCTCTTTACCATACCCATGGATCCTGCTCTAAGGGCTTTATAAACGGCGCGGGGGATGCAGCGAATGGTGTGCGTCTACCGTGTGCCGCGCTGCTTGTGGCGGACCAACTAGCGGATGACGACCCGCAAAAATCCATCGGTCTGGAATATATAAAGACATACACCGAAAAATATGGTGGTGATATCTCAACATTCGGTGGCCATGCTTACGATGCTTTGTTCCTCGCAGTGGAAGCATTTAAACGGGCCGGTGGCACCGATAAGGCAAAAGTGCGCGATGCGATCGAGGCCATCAAGAATTTCGTCGGGGTCGACGGTATATTCAATATGTCCGAAACCGATCACATGGGTTTGAGCTTGAACTCTTTCAAAATGTTGGAGGTAACGGACGGGGGCTGGAAGTACCTGTACTAGGCCGGATATTTCATCAAGGCGGACCTAAGTCAGGGCAACGGTATCCGTAGCTACGGCTATGGATCTTCAAACGATCGTCCACCCTGTATGGCCAAATCGACCCTCAACTTCGGCCCCTTGATGAATTATCCGGGCTAGACGCCATCTGACCTGCAAAGCACCGTCTTTCGGCTTCACACCGGCCCCCCGTCGTGAATACGCGGGGGCCGCTGTCATTTTTTGCACCAAATTTCTTCCTGAATGAGATATTTTCGTTTCAAGTGGTAGCATTGTCGGCTGCTATGAAAGTTAACACTCAGCACTTGGTGTAAAGACTGGAAGCGATTGCGTATATTCGGCCGATGAGCTCCGAGTTCTTACAGTTTCTACTCTCCGGTATTACCGTTGGGGCGATCTATGCTCTGGTGGGGTTGGGTTTTTCCATCATCTACAACGCCAGTCACGTTATCAATTTTGCGCAGGGAGAATTTGTAATGATAGGTGGGATGGGCACCGTGTTCATTGCATCGATTGGGGTACCATTCCCCGTCGCCATGGCCGGTGCCGTGTTGCTCGCGGTAGTGATAGGGATCAGCCTGCAGAAACTGGCTATCGAACGCGCCCGTGAAGCGTCGGTGGTGACCATAATCATTATTACAATTGGCGCATCCATTTTTTTGCGAGGTTTGGCGGGAATCATATGGGACAGGAATTTCCATTCGCTCCCTGCGTTCAGCGGTGAGCAACCGATTCATGTCGCCGGCGCAGTCATCGTTCCGCAAAGCCTATGGATACTTGGTGTGACCGTGGCGGTGGCGGTGGCATTGTTCGTGTTCTTCAATCGCACCATGATCGGCCGGGCGATGTTGGGAACGGCGCACAACCCGCTGGCGGCGAAACTGGTGGGCGTCAATACCAATAACATCCTGATTTTGAGTTTTGCTCTGGCGGCGGCGTTGGGTGCAGTCGGTGGTATCCTGATCGCCCCGATGGCGCCGACCCACTACCAAGTCGGTATCATGCTCGGCCTCAAGGGTTTTTCCGCCGCAATAGTCGGCGGCCTAGGTAGCGGGCCAGGAGCCATGGTCGGTGGTCTGTTGGTGGGTGTAGCCGAAGCAATGGCCGCGGGCTATATTTCGTCCAACTATAAAGACGTAGTGGCGTTCGTTCTCATTCTTCTTGTCCTGTTTTTCATGCCGTCCGGACTTTTCGGTAAGCGCGACAGTGAACGGGTGTAGATTGTGTATCTCAACCGGCGGCAATGGATAGTTGTTATAACGTTACCAATGTTCGGACATTTAATCTTGACTGATAAACAACCTGTATCAGCAACATCGGTATCAGTGTTGGCATGCGATCGCGACCCGGTATACCGGTAGCACCACGCGAATTAAATCAATGTCTGGATGAAAAAGCCAACCGTTGTCTCGCGTTATGCCGGTGTATTTGTTTTGGCGACAGTGATTGCCGTATTGCCGCTATTGTTGCCAAACAGTTTCTATTTTGATGTCGCCATTAATGGCGGCATTGCGGCCATCGTGTGTGTCGGGTTGAACTTATTAATTGGCTATGCTGGCCAGATCAGCCTCGGGCACGCAGGTTTCTTCGCGCTTGGCGCTTATAGCTCTGCGATTCTTACAGATAACTATGGATGGCCGCCCATAGCATCGTTGAGTACGGGTTTGTTCGTGGTGGGATTGCTGGCATTCGTAATTGCCCGACCAATACTTCGACTAAAAGGTCATTACCTGGCCATGGCGACATTGGGGATGGGCATCATCATCTCCATCGTCTTGAACCAGGAGGTAAATCTTACCGGTGGTCCGGACGGTATGCCGGTGTCTGCTTTTTCCGTATTCGGTTGGGAAGTTAACTCCGAACTGGCTTGGTATTGGATCGTGGGTGGAAGCCTTATTGTCATCGTGTTGTTGGCGTTGAATCTCATTGACTCGGCCGTGGGACGCGCGCTGCGGGCGGTGCACGGTTCTGAAGTCGCGGCCCAGGTCGCGGGGATAGATTCCACACGATACAAAATACTGATCTTCGTCGTGTCCGCGGTGATGGCGGCATACGCTGGCAGTCTGTTCGCTCACTACACCGGCTTTTTAACACCGTCGGAAGGGGGTTTTTTCAGATCGATCGAGTTCGTCACCATGGTTGTTCTGGGGGGTATGGCCTCGGTATTTGGCTCGGTCATCGGCGCCGCTATCCTAACAGCGTTGCCTCAGTTTCTTACTGTGTTTCACGACTATGAGCACGTGATGTTCGGTCTGGTGATGATGCTGACCATGATCTTTATGCCGAAGGGTTTGCTACCGAGCCTGCGCAACTGGATTAGCAAGAATTCATTATGAGTTTATTGGAGATAAAAGGGTTGTCAAAATTCTTTGGCGGCTTGCACGCAGTGCAGAACCTTGAGTACACCGTGGAAAGCGGAAAAGTGCATTCTATTATCGGCCCCAACGGGGCGGGCAAGACAACGCTATTCAATATAGTGACGGGTGTATACCCTCCGAGCAGCGGAAAAGCAATTTTTGAAGCCCAGGACATTACCGGGTTGCCGATACATCGACTTGCGTCTTTGGGACTCTCAAGGAGCTTCCAAAATCTACAGGTCTTTTACAATATGACGGTAATGGAAAACGTCATGGTTGGCAGGCACCGGCATTGCCAGAAAGGGTTTTTGCAATCGCTGTTACACACGCCCTCCATCACGCGTTCCGACGAGGAAGCACGACATCAAGCGGCGGAGCTGTTGGCGTGGGTGGGTTTAGAAGCCTACGCTACTGCACATGCGAATTCACTTCCCTACGGTGCCCTGAAAAGAATGGAGATCGCGCGCGCTATGGCTAGCGAGCCCAAGCTGTTACTGTTGGATGAGCCCGCGGCCGGATTAAACAACAAAGAGACTCAGGAAATCGACGAACTGATTCGACAGATCTCAAACAGGGGCGTCACGGTTATCCTGGTCGAACACGACATGCGTTTGGTCATGGGTGTTTCCGACCACATCCTGGTGATGGATCACGGGCAAAAACTAGCGGAGGGCAGCGCTGAGGAAATTAGAGAAAACCCGAATGTCATCGCCGCTTACTTGGGCAGCGGCGCTTAGCCCGCATTCGGAGGCTGGATAGTTGCTGCTTGAGATTAAAGGCCTGTCCAGCAGTTACGGACGGATTCAGGCGCTTCGAGACATCAGCATTGGTGTAGCGCAAGGTGAGATCGCGGCGTTGGTCGGGGCCAACGGTGCCGGGAAGTCGACGTTGCTAAAGATCATCTCCGGCGTGCAACCGCTCACAAAAGGCAGCATACACTTCGATGGTGTTGACATCACCCAAGCTGGTTCGCACCAGCGTGTTCGTATGGGTATTGCTCAGGTACCCGAAGGCAGACAGGTGTTTAGTCCAATGTCGGTTGAAGACAATCTACTACTCGGGGCCTACACCCGAAAAAGGCAGCATAGAAGACCAGATTTGGAACGATATTACGCGATGTTTCCTCAGCTCAAAGAACGCAGGCGGCAACCGGCCGGCACGCTATCTGGTGGGGAACAGCAGATGCTGGCCATCGCGCGCGCATTGATGGCGGCGCCCCGACTATTACTACTCGACGAGCCCAGCATGGGTCTGGCGCCACTCATTGTTGAACAAATCTTCGAAACCACCTGCAGTCTAAAGGATATCAACGTCACCATATTCTTGGTTGAGCAAAACGCACACGCTGCTCTGTCGGTGTCCGACAGAGGTTATGTGATGGAGTCAGGTGAAATCGTAATGAGCGACACCGGAGAGAATCTGCTGAGCAACGCGCGAATCAAGTCCGCCTATTTGGGAAGTTGAAGGGACAACTTCGCCAAAATGACGACCCCTCATAAACCGAACCACCAACGTAAAGCTGCTAGAGTGGTAAGTCTGCTCGCACTGGTATTCATGAGTGTCGTCTCGGCAATTGTTTTCTTCACTGAAGAACACCTAGGTGTTTTCGACGTTCTTCTTATTCTTGGCGCGCCGTTCGCATTAGGCGCCATCTTCTACTTTGTGGTGTTTCATCATGACCCGAACGCCTCCGACTGAACTTCGTTGATGTGGAAGGACTTCGTAATGAAATTCATGTCAAACAAAGCGGCTCAACAAAGACCTGTTAAAGAAACGGCGGACCTTTTAGCCGTGGCCTTTGGCGCTCGATGAAAAGTAACCGTCAGAGGTGAAAAGAAATCCAAGGTTATTACATTGCTACCGCCATTTGATGCAGGGTTTGCCGCAAAAACGGGCGGATGAGAAAGGAAGAAGCACGCAAAACGCATTTGGAAGGAGTCCCGGACAAGAATGAGTCTGCCACCTAACCAATTATGCAACCTTACCGTTAACAGCTTTCTCCTTTCGTGACCGCTCCGGCCGTCGCTGTCAAAGGTGGGTTAGGAAGACGCTAGTGTGCTTCCACTTTTTGAAATTAATATCTAGCGAGACAGGATTATCGAGTTATGCAAAGCGTTGGTGTTAAAGGTCAAGACAACAGATATGTAAACCGTACGATCAGGAGATGTCATGACGCTTAAGATTATAGGTACAGGATTTGGGAGAACCGGTACGAACTCTCTCAAATTGGCGTTGGAGCAGCTTGGTTTTGGTCCTTGCCATCACATGTATGAAGTACGTGACAATCCGGAACAACTTCCTTGGTGGGAGAATGCTGCACGAGGGGATCGTGTTGATTGGGATGTAGTGTTTGCCAATTATGCATCTTGTGTTGATTGGCCATCAGCACGCTTTTGGCGAGAACTTTGTGAAAAATTTCCAAATGCCAAAGTGCTGCATTCAGTACGTGATGAGCAAGAATGGATAAGCAGTGTCCACCAGACGATTTATCCTGCTCTCCGGGATTGGGACCGGCATGAAGATGGGCCTACCCGAGATAGGCGGAGAATGGCTTATGAAATCGTCGTGAATCAGACCTTCGGGGGCCGGTTAGAGGATCGAGAACATGCTCTGGATATTTTCCGTGCGCACAATGATGAAGTTTGCCGCACAATTCCAGCAGAACGACTTCTGGTCTACGATGTGAAGTATGGATGGGAACCCCTGTGTAAATTTCTGGATGTTCCGGTTCCAGCCCGACCCTTCCCTCGTGTGAACTCATCGGATGAATTTCAGCAACAACGGTAGATGCTGCCGGATTCAAATAAAACTGAACTCTGCATCGCATGGACCCGAGAAACGTTAACTTAGAACGACACTATCAATATATTGCTTCCAGTACGGTTTGCTTCTACAGGCGCGCTAACCCACTAATCATCAAGGACACAAAGCATAATGGATGGGGCTGACGAAAACGGGAAGCGGGTTATTGAGAAAGCCAAGCGGGGTTTTGAGGCGGCTTTGTTCGCCGAGAATTACGATCAAATTCACTCGGACGCGAAACATCTGGCAGCTCTACTGATGCTGTGTGAATTCGTCGAAGGTAAGCACTATTTGGATTTGGGTACGGGAAACGGTTACGTTGCATTTGAAATGGCCAAGCAAAGCCCGAATGTATTCGTCACCGGAATTGATATTGTTGTAAAAGCCATTGAGTCCAACAATCAGAAAGCGAGAACGGAGCAATTTCATAATCTCAGTTTCTCTGAATATCGAGGAATGGCATTGCCGTTTGAGGATCGGAAATTTCTAAGCGTGTTAAGTCGCTACGCGTTTCATCATTTCCCCGATCCGCTTTTCTCGGCCAAAGAAATCCATCGCGTTATTGAAGACGGGGGTTTTTGTATTATTGCCGACGCAGTTCCCGATGGAATTGACAGCGTAGATTTCATAAATCGGTTCGCAGGCTTGAAGGATGACGGGCATGTCCGGTTTTATTCAAAAGAGGAAATCGAAAGCATCTTTGAGAAAGCTGGGTTTAGAGTCGAGGAGCAAACGACGAGTTCGATCACCTTTCCACGGCGGTTGACGACAGAATACAGACAATTGGTAGAGCAAATGCCGCAGAAGATACTGGAGGCATATCGAATGGTAATTGAGGAGAATCTGATCTATCTGACCGTTGGTGTCTTGAACACGCGTTTTAGGCGGTCGAAATTCGTCCGGTAACTATGGGTGTATTCGCCAGCCCGTAACCGGGTGAGTTGGGTCTGCCATGGGCCGACCATGGGTCGACCCGGAGAGGGACTGACAACTGTTGGCGTCATGGCTTGGTGAAACGGCAATCCCGCATCATTAAGGACGAACTCGATCCAAGCCATCGATATCACGCGCGGTCACGCAGATGCTGTCGAGCGAGCGTTCTTGATCATAAGGCCACGGGCAGCCACGGTGCATGGTGGCGCGTTCGTCCCAGATGAGGACATCACGCTTCAACCATTGGTGGCGGTAGACGTACTTCTCTTGGGTGGCGAAGGCCATCAACTCCGCGACCAGCACTTCGCCATCGGCCGCGGACAAGCCGTCTACTTCAAACACGTGCGAGGCGATATACAGAGCGTCGTCGCCAGTTACTGGGTTTGGCCAGACTGCGCGCCAGGTCTGATCTTGCCACTGCGTAAACATCTTGTCGCTGGCAAGTTGTTCGGAAAGTTTTGCTCGTGAATGCGCGTAGCGGTGTTTGAAAAGGGCGTTTGCGGTTCGCGCACGAAGCGCACCCGGCACATCGACCCATGCCGCTCGCGTCGAAACAAACTCGGTTTCGCCGCCCGATGACGGTAGTACTCGCGCCGCCAGGATATTTGCGAGTGCGGGACTCGGCAGAAAGGTGCTGTCGGTGTGCCACAGTTGGTTGGCCTTGAGATGTAAGAGGTGGCGATCTTGTTCGGCGACCAAATTGCCGTTGTCGGCACGATTCGACACCGGGGAGACCCGTGGATCGGGACCGTTGGCACCACGTGAACGATCTTCGATCGGGCCAAACAGTTGGGCTAGCTTGATGTGTGCTGCGTCGTCGAAATTCTGGTCGCGAAACAACAGCAGTGTGTGGCGCTCGAATGCAGCACGTATTTCAGCATATCCGTCCTCGGCAGTTATACTGGCAAGCTGCACGCCGTGCACCTCCACGCCGAAATGATCATGCAGGGCAGTCAGTCGTAGTGATCCGGGCATTGGTCAAGCGTCGATATCAGATCCGGAACAGTTGATAGGGTGTCACTGGCTCCGTTTCCAATTGATGAGAATGACACCTGCGCTGACCAGAGACAATCTCTGCCCAGGAATTAGATAGTGGGCGGCAACAGCCGTCCAGACAGGTATGGTATAGAAAAAGATCGAGGCCCGCGAGACAGTTGTGTAATCAAGTCCCTCGAAAAGTAACAGGAATTCCGTGCCAAAAAAGATTCCTGCCAATATTCCCGGCCAGAAGCTACCGTCCCCTAGGGACAGGCGTTTTTTCATGAGCAGCGCGTAGCATAATACGGGAAGAAAAGCGCATGCCGAACGAAGGCCCGCCTGAAATACCGGATGCAGTCCGGCGTTTACGACTTTGACGATTACTTCGTTTACGCCCATCAGAGCAGACACCGTAATCAATAAAACTGCCCCGAATGTGTCGATATAGTCCTTACATTTCATCTATTTCGGGGTCGGGTAACGGGATGGGTGTATAGTATATTCCGGTTATATTCTCTGAAATCCAACGTTCCTACCTAAAAAATTCGAACGAAATAGTCATGACCGATAATGAGATTCACTATCCGGATGAATTTGCCGACCGCCTGGAAATTCTTTGGGGCGAAGGTTTTTTGTCGCCGGGAGGCGTTGCCGAAGTCGAGGCAGTTTTAAAAGGTATCGATCTCGCCAATAAATTGGTGCTCGATATCGGTTGTGGAACCGGCGGTGCCGTGCTTGCAATTGCACGCGAACACGGTGCGGGGCACGTTACGGGAATCGATGTTGAGCCACAACTGATCGATCGTGCCCAGCGTCGAATATCGGACGCCGGGGTGGCCGATAGAGTTGACTTGCAACTTGTCGAGCCGGGCCCGTTAAATTTTCAAAATGACGCATTCGATGTTGTATTCAGTAAAGATTCGATAGTCCATATTCCCGATAAAGACGAGATATTTCGGGAAATTTTCCGCGTACTTCGACCGGGAGGCGTCGTAGCTGCCAGCGATTGGTTGGTGAGTGAAAGCGCAGACGCGTCACCCGAATGGGTTCGGTTTTGTGAATACGGTTATTTGTCTTTTGCGGTCGCTACCGCGCACGAGACCGAGACTGTAATGAGTCATGCTGGATTCGAACAGATATCAACCGTTGACCGAAACGCTTGGTACGCGGCGACAATAGCGCAGGAAGTCGAGCAACTGGAAGGTCCATTGCGAGCGCGAGTGCTTGAAGTCGTGGATAAGAACGTATACGAGGACTGGATGGATGTGCGCCGAGCGTTACGCGATGCGGTTGGTGCGGGTGCTTTGCGACCGACACATGTCCGCGGCTACAAGCCCGATCGCTAGAGCCTGTTGGCCGCCGAGTTGTGGGTTTACGGCGTAGCCTTAGCCGCCAGCGTCTGCGCGCACCGCGCAGTGACGATACTTTAAGCACTATGTGCTAATTTTTATAACGTAGTCCGGTGAGGTCGATGTCCGGATTGCGCCCGGCGATGAGATCGGCAGTGATACGCGCCGAGCCGCACGCCATCGTCCAGCCCATATGTCCGTGTCCGGTATTAACAAACAAATTCGGGTATTCGGTTGGCCCGAAGAATGGTGTGCCGTGCGGCGTCATCGGGCGCAGGCACGACCAATAGTCCAGCGTGTCATAATCGCCGCCTTCAGGAAGTAAATTGCGCACGGCCTTCAGCATCGTAATGAAATCCTGCGGGCGGTGGGTCATGTCGTAGCCCGCAAATTCCGCGGTTGCGGTTACCCGCAAGCGTTGACCGAGACGCACATAGGCGACAAGATTGTCTTCGTCGACCGCGCCGAGCCGTGGCGCGGTATGGCGTTGGTCGCTAGGCATCGTGACCGAGTAGCCTTTGACCGGATAGATGGACAGGCGGATGCCGAGCGGGCGGACCAGCTCGGCACTATAAGGCCCCAGCGCCAGGACAATAGTGTCGGCGGTGAATGCTCCGCGGTCGGTTTGCACGCTTCGGATCTTGTTCGCGCTGATATCGAAGCGCTCGATGGTCGTGCCGTATTCGAATTTAACACCTCTTTCAGCGCATGCGCGAGCGAGATTAACCGTAAATAAGTGCGAATCGCCGCTTTCGTCAGTCGGGCAATACACCGCGCCGGCGATGCGGTCCTTGCTCGCCGCGTACGCGGGATCAAGCGCGACCACTTGGTTTCGATCCAACACATCGCGCTGCTGGCCGTCCTCTACCAACAACTGCATGTGCTCGACGCCGCGATCAAGAGTCTGCTGGGATCGGAACAGGTACAGCAGGCCATCGGTAATTTGATCGTACTCAACCGCATTGCTCGCGACCACCTCGTGCAGGCGTTGTTGCGAGTACGCGCACAACCGATGCTTACGCAACGAGTTTTCGTGCGCCCGTCCACGGGTGCACTGGCCGATAAAGCGCGCGGTCCATTTCCAGAATTCGAGATCGGCTTTGAGTCGCAGTCGAAATGCCTGATCGTTGCGGAATAGCGATCTGAGCAAAATCATCGGCACCTTTGGCGACGCCCATGCGAATGCGTGGCCAGGCGCGATCAATCCCGCGTTGCCAAAACTCGTCTCCTGTGCGGGCCCGTCATTGCGTTCGATTACGGTTACTTCATGGCCGTCGCGTACGAGTTCATAGGCCGTCGTGACCCCGATAACCCCCGCGCCAAGTACCAAAATGTTCATAATCGGTACCCGTTACGGCACTTAATCGAGCGCGGCGATCACTCCGATCTCTACCGTAAACTGCGGTGCGGCCAGCTTCGATTCGACACAGGCTCGACCCGGTGCGTGACCCGGTGCGACCCAGGTGTCCCAGATCGAATTCATCTCATTAAAATCGCCCATATCCGAGAGCCAAATCGTCGCCGAAAGCAGTTTGCTTTTGTCCGTCCCGGCCTCGGCCAGCAAAGCGTCGAGGCGCGCGAGGATATTCTCCGTTTGCTTTGCGGCGGATTCGCCGGGAGCGTCAATGGCCACTTGGCCGGCCGTGTACACGGTATTGCCATGGATTACGGCCTGGCTCATGCGCTCAGCAACCTGGATGCGTTTAATGCTCATTGCTTATGTTCTCCTTCGGAGTAGTGTTAATTGGGCACCACAAATGACATATGATACTCGATACCGAGCAATCCTATTCTATTGGAAGCTTCCCTTGAACTGTTTCTGCCGGTGAGGCTACCATGCGCCTGCGCTCGGTGCCGCTGCGTAAATCGTTAGTTATGGCGGCCACGTGGTTTTTTTCGTTATGAAATTTAGAGCGAAACCTATTGCCCATGGAATTCACCCTAACTCCTGAAGTTATCGATTTTCAGCAACGCATCCGCGGATTCGTGAATGCACACCTTTTGCCGCTCGAAGACCAAGCGGATGCGTACGATGACGGCGAACATCTCGCATCGCCGTATTTCGAGCAGTTACGCGAACGCGCCCGTGGCGAGGGACTCTGGTGCCTGCAAATGCCCGTCGCGCGAGGTGGGCAAGGGCTTAACACCGTGGGGATGGCGGCGTGCTATGAGGAAATGGGTCGTTCCATTTTCGGGCCCGTGGTGTTTAACAGTGCCGCGCCCGATGACGGCAATATGATGGTGTTGGAGCGTGTCGCGAGCGACACCCAGAAGGAACGTTGGTTGCAGCCGATTGTCGACGGCAAGGCGCGTTCGGCAATCGTGATGACGGAGCCCGCACCGGGCGCAGGCTCGGATCCGGCCGCTATGATGCGCACCACGGCAACCCGGCAGGGCGACTCCTGGATTATTCGCGGCCGTAAGTGGTTTATTACCGGCGCGGGTGTCGCGCAGCATTTTATTTTGATCGCACGTACATCGGACGACCCGCGTCGTGGATTGACCGCGTTTATGTTCGATCGCGACGATCCCGGTTGGCACATCGTCCGGCGGATAGCGATTATGGGCCCGGAAGATCACGGCGGTCATTGTGAACTCGAATTCGATGGCTTGGAAATACCCGACGCGAACCGCTTGATGGCCGTGGGCGAGGGCCTAAAGCTGGCACAGATTCGTTTGGGCACAGCGCGTTTGACGCATTGTATGCGCTGGTTGGGATTAGCAAAACGATCGTTGGAAATCGCATCGAGCTACATTACCGAGCGCTCCGCATTCGGCTCGAAATTGTCGCAACACGAAGGAGTACAGTGGATGTTGGGTGAAGCGGCCATGGATATTCACAATGGCCGGTTGCTGACGATGCACGCCGCATGGAAACTTGACCAAGGCGATTTCGCACGTAAGGAAGTCGCAATGGCAAAGGTAGCCGTGGCCGATACCCTGCATAAGGCTGCGGATACGGCGATTCAGCTCTGCGGCGCACGTGGGTATTCGCGGGACACCGTGCTCGAGTGGATTTACCGCTATGCGCGCCAGGCGCGTTTGGTGGATGGCGCCTCGGAAGTACACAAGATGGTGCTGGCCCGCTTTTTGTTAAACGAAGCCGACGACTTTTGGTTGTGGGGGTGAGCGCCGCCGGTTGGCGTGCCGCGATCGCTCAGTTTGTAACCGAGCAAAGTGCCGCCCGCGCGGTTGACATCGCCGATATACGTCAACTTGGCGGCGGCGCTATCCAAGAGAACTACGCGCTCGACGTGCGCGTCCGCGGTGGCGCATTTGACGGGCGCCACGCCTGGGTGCTCCGCGCTGATGCGCCGTCGCGGGTCGCCGCCAGCCACAGTCGCGCGGAAGAATTTGCACTATTGCAGGTGGCTCACGACGCCGGGGTGTTGGCGCCGCAACCGCTGTGGCAATGTGCCGATCCGGGCCTCATTGGCCAGCCCTTTTATTTGATGCAACGGTTAACCGGTACGGCGGCGGCTCGGGACCTAGTGCGCGGTGCATGGACCGAGGACCAGCGTAACAGTCTCGCCCAGCGTTTGGGTCAAGAACTCGCGCGTATCCATGGAATCCGCCCGCCACAGCCGCGCTTGTCGTATTTACCGAAACCCGGCATTGCATCGGCGCGAAGTCGCGTGCAACAGTACCGACTGTGGTTGGACTGCCTGCCCGATGCGCACCCGGTGTTGGAGTGGGGGTTACGATGGCTCGACGTCAATGCGCTTGAGGCCGATACGGTGGTGTTGTGTCATAGCGATTATCGCACCGGTAACTATCTTGTGAATGACGGCGAGTTGAGTGGAATATTGGATTGGGAGTTTGCAAATTGGGGTGATCGTTACGAAGATCTCGCGTGGTTTTGTGCGCGCTGCTGGCGTTTTGGAGCGTGGCAGTTTGAGGCCGGCGGAATCGCCGATCGTGAGCCGTTCTATGCGGGATACACGAGCGAATCGGGCCAGCAAGTCGATACCGAGCGCGTCGCGTATTGGGAGGTCATGGCCGCAGTGAGATGGTCTGTTATCGCACTGCAACAGGCGCAAAGACATTGCTCAGGCCAAGAGGAATCGCTGGAATTGGCGTTAACGGGTCGCATCGTGCCGGAGATGGAACTCGATATTTTGCAGACGATTGAGCGAATCGAGGCCGGGGAACGAAATTGTGCATAACCAACCGTATGGACGAGCTTTGTTATCGACCGCTCGCGATACGTTGAAATCGCTGCTCGGCGTATTACCGGAGGCGCAACGTTACGACGCGCTGATGGTATTGAACGCGATGGCGATTTCGGCGCGCGAAAGCGAACCTGCGGCCCGTCACGATTGTGTTGTGGAACTCGATTTGTTGCGTCGACTCGATAGTTCGAGTCGCGCCGAGCGCGAAGGCGTTGATGGCACAGTTGTTGTCGGCGCGGTTGACGTCGACGGAACCCGCTTTGACTCAGAATTGGCGCGGCGCAACAAGCAGTTGGCCCAAGCGTTGCGCAGCGGCCGCTTCGATGCGAGCAGCGATCGCGCGATACGCGAATTGTTGTGGCACCAAGTGATTGCGAAACTACGGGTCAGCAATCCGAAATACCTGGCAGAATTCGCGCCCGAATTTAGCAGAAATTGAGTGGGTGCGTAGAGGTTGCACAAATTACAAGCTGATATTTTTAACTTGATGGCCAGTCGCGATTGAACGATGTCATTGCCGGTATCCCTGGACGATAAGTACACTCTGGAGTCGGGTCGGATATTTGTGACCGGCACTCAGGCGTTGGTGCGATTACCGATGTTACAGCGCGAACGGGATCGTGCGGCCGGTCACCACACGGCGGGATTTATTTCGGGCTACCGCGGCTCACCTCTGGGCGGGCTCGATTTGCAGTTGTGGCGTGCACAAGAACATTTAGATCGACACGACATTAAGTTTTTGCCCGGGGTAAACGAAGATCTTGCGGCGACGGCGGTGTGGGGTACTCAACAGGCGCAACTTAAAGGTGAAGGCACCCACGACGGTGTGTTCGCGATGTGGTATGGCAAGGGCCCCGGCGTCGACCGTTCCGGAGATGCATTTCGTCACGGCAATCTGGCGGGTTCGGCCACACTAGGTGGTGTGTTGCTGCTGATGGGTGACGATCATACCTGTGAGTCGTCGACGACCTGCCATCAAAGCGAGTTCGCGTTGGTGGACGCGATGATACCGATTCTAAATCCGGCCGGTGTGCAGGACATACTGGACTACGGTTTGTACGGCTGGGCGCTATCGCGTTACAGCGGTTGCTGGGTTGGTCTCAAATGTGTGCACGATACGGTCGAGGCGAGCGCGTCGATCGCAATCGGTTCGGAGCGGGTGCGCGTCGTATATCCTGAGTCCCTTGAGATGCCGTCCGATGGCCTCAACATTCAATGGCCCGATACGCCGCAACGACAAGAGCTTCGCTTGCACGAACATAAACTGCGCGCGGTGTCGGCGTTTTGCCGTGTAAACGGATTAAATCGTACGTTGCTGGATGCCGATCAGGCGCGCCTCGGCATTATCACCACCGGCAAGTCATACTTGGATGTACGCCAGGCGCTGACCGAACTCGGCATCGACGGTGCGGCTGCGCGTCGTTTTGGTATTCGCCTGCATAAAGTTGCGATGCCATGGCCGCTGCAGCCCGACGACATGCGTGATTTCGCCCAGGGCCTGGAACTGATTATTGTCATCGAGGAAAAGCGTGGCCTCATCGAGGAGCATCTAAAAGGTATCCTCTACGGTGCAGTTTCTGCACCGCGGATTATCGGTAAGGAGGATGAGCAAGGGCGGATTCTTTTTCCGTCCGCCGGACGGCTTGCGGCCAATACCATCGCTCTGGAAATCGGCCGGCGCCTGGCAGCACAGCACGACGACGCGACGCTAAACTCGCGACTGCGGGAGGCCGAGCAACTTGCCGAACGGCAACTCGAATCGCCGGTGCCCATTGTTCGTGCGCCGTATTTTTGTGCGGGATGCCCGCACAATACCTCGACCCGGGTGCCGGACGGTAGCCGTGCATTGGCAGGTATAGGTTGCCACTACATGGTGCAGTGGATGGATCGCGATACCGAGCGTTTCACGCAGATGGGTGGAGAGGGCGCGAGTTGGATAGGCGAGGCGTTGTTTAGCCGGCGCCCACATATTTTTCAGAATATTGGTGACGGCACCTATTTCCACTCGGGGTTGTTGGCGATACGTGCAGCAATTGCGTCGGGCGTGAATATTACCTTTAAGATTTTGTTCAACGACGCGGTCGCCATGACCGGCGGTCAAGGTTTCGACGGTCCGCTCAGCGTGCCACAAATCAGTCTACAGATGGCGGCCGAAGGCGCTAAGCGTATTGTCGTCGTCACCGACGAACCCGATAAGTATGCGTCGGGTACGCGTTGGGCTCCCGGGGTTGAAATTACGCACCGGCGCCGGTTGGACGCGGTGCAGCGCGAATTGCGTGAATTAGAAGGCACCACGGTGTTGATCTACGATCAAACCTGTGCCGCGGAGAAACGTCGCCGCCGTAAACGCGGTTTGTTTCCCGATCCCCCGAAACGGGTTTTCATCAACGAGGCGGTCTGCGAGGGTTGCGGCGACTGCGGGGTGAAATCGAATTGTGTCGCCATTGTGCCCGTAGAAACCGAATTTGGCCGTAAGCGCCGTATTGATCAATCGTCGTGTAACAAAGACTACTCATGTTTGGATGGGTTTTGTCCAAGTTTCGTAACCGTACATGGCGGTACGCTCCGAAAAACTTCTGGCGATGCGGGGCTCGCATTAGTTGAGGCACCGTTGCCGGCGCCGGCGCGGCCCAGCATCGACGGCAACTACGGGATCATATTGACCGGCGTGGGTGGCACCGGAGTCATCACCATCGGTGCGTTGTTGGGAATGGCAGCTCACCTCGAGGGCATGGGATGCTCGGTCTTGGATATGACCGGCCTCGCCCAGAAGGGTGGCGCGGTCATGAGCCACATCGTGTTGGCCAATTATTCCGAGGATCTGTCCGCCACCCATGTGCCGGCTGGCGGAGCGAATTTGTTGCTTGGTTGCGATATGGTGGTGGCGGCCGCCGACAGCGTGTTAGCGACGGCGCGTCGTGGTGTCACCCATGCGGTGATTAATACTTACGAGATGATGACGGGCGACTTTACGCGCCACGCCGATACGGTATTCCCCGCGGCCGAGTTGTCATCTCGAATTCGTGATGCGATCGGGATCGAGCGAACCCAGTTTGTCGATGCAAACCGCATAGCGAAGGCGTTATTGGGAGATTCCATCGGTGCTAATCTTTTCATGCTTGGTTTCGCGTTCCAGCTTGGGGCCGTGCCGCTTAGCAGCGATTCGATTACGCGTGCGATCGACCTTAACGGCGTTGCTGTTGCGATGAACAACAGAGCGTTTACCTGGGGTCGCCGGGCGGCATTGGATTTGCCGGCAGTTTTGGAGGCGGCTGGCGTAAACGCTAGCGCTATCGAGCAGGCACGCGAATCGCTAGATGCAATAGTGACTCGGCGCGAAGCCCATCTGTGTGCGTATCAAAACGAACATTATGGCGCTCGCTATCGACGCTTCGTTGAGCGTGTCGCACAAACGGAAAAGAGTGCGGCAGAAGGAATGCGCGGATTAGCTGAGGCTGTGGCATACAATTATTGCAAATTACTTGCCTACAAGGACGAATACGAAGTCGCGCGGTTATACGCATCCCGTGAGTTTACCGCCGGGCTCAATCGGGAATTCGACGGCCACTTCAAACTGCAGTTGCACCTGGCGCCGCCGGTTTTGTCGCGGCGTGATCCGTTTACGGGTGAACCGCGCAAGTGGGAATTCGGCCCATGGATTCTCAAGCTGTTCGGAGTTCTGGCTAAGTGGAGAAGTTTGCGCGGCACGCTTTTCGACCCGTTCGGTTATTCCGTTGAACGCCGACTTGAACGCCGTTTGATAGAGGAATATGAACAAACGTTAGACGAAATTCTGGCCGCACTCAATGTCGACAATCACGGTTTGGCGGTGCAGATCGCGAGCCTCCCCGATCAAATTCGCGGTTTTGGCCTGGTCAAACGCCGCCACATTGAAGTGGCTCAGAAGCGGCAAGCAGAACTCATGGACGCGTTTCGCAGTCCCGTTGCGGCCGGTGTGGCTGTGTAACCTTAACCTGAAGTAGCCGAATCAATCGGTGTCCTTTGAGCCGGCAGAAATATTTTCCCAGAAGGCTTTTTGAAACGCTTCCATGCTGCGTAAATTTTCCGGCATTAACGGTTTTAGTAGAGCCAGCGGATCGTATCCTTGAGCACCGGCCTGCATGCGCTCGCGCACTTTGGCTATCAAGTCGGACTGAATATCCGCGACGTCCGGTAGGCCGAGAAATTGGCGCATCTCCTCCGGTGTGGTATCGACTTCGATCTTGATTTTCATATCGCCCTCGTCAATAAGTTTTCGTAGTCTGGGTCTGAAGCGGCCGATGTCTGCTGTTACGGTCTCAATGTGACGCGAGACGTGGGAAGTTCGTAAAATACAGCATCCGCGCGTGCCGAATGCGCTGCCGGAAATGACGGTTACTCCACGATCTTGGATCAGTCGTGCGCCGTGGTCAAGGTCAATGTTATCGATGCGAAATTGACCTTCAGCTTTGGAGCCGGCGTGAATCATCGGGGCGCATGTCGATGCTAGTCGATCAATCATACGTGCCGCGCGCAGTAACGATTGCTACTGTCGCGACCGCGCGAGGCCGGTATGATAATGTAGCGATGCCGCATTTTGGGCCGCAGCGGTTTTATTCGCGGAATTGGAGCGGGGTCAACGGTGTGCAAATCGAGTAGCAATCGCCACACGTTGCGCAGTGGGCAAGAAATGATGATCGTGCTACTCGATGCTGAGCGTTGGGAAGAGCACGCGTCGGCGATCATGGCGATCGAAGCCGAGTCCTACGAGCCGGGTCGGCGTGATTCGTTTACGTTTCTTGACAGGGTTGTTCAAATGCCGCGCAATGCATCATTGTTGGCCATTGTGGATCGATCTATTGCCGGGTTTTGTTTCGGTGGACCCCTTGAGGAGTTTGCGGAAACCGGAGGCGTTCGATCCGATCCGCATTGGGGCCGGAACGACGCGCTATACGCGGCTGATTTGACGGTCGCGGCACCGTATCGCGGGCAAGGTGTCGCGCAAGCCCTAAAACGCGCGCAAATCGAGCGCACCGTGGCACTCGGTTTTCGGGTCTATGCGGGCCGGAACCGCGTTGGATTGGCGGATGCCATGTGGCATATCAATCGCGCTGCTGGCGCACGGGAGGTTCAACGCATTACGGATGCGTATTCCGATGATCTAGGGCCGCGCTCGGCGATTTACTATCATATCGATTTGGCGGATCGCCAGCTCCCGAGTCCTCAATAATTGTGCCTACAGGGATGTAGGTAATAAGCGCGAGCAGGACGCGGTAGCGTTGCCGACATGGATGTAGGTGGTAAAGCGGTCCGGCAGTAATCGTTGAGGCGACAATTCATGATTAAATCCGCCTAACGAGTTGCACTTTCGTTTATACACAGAGAATGATAGGTATGACCGCGGGCCGGCTGAATCCAACGCGGACCGGATCAACCATTGAAAATCACAAGCGATTGCAGAAAGCGACGGCCCAGCCGGTTATTCCCAGCCCGTTCGTCGTGGCACCCGGTTTCGGTGAGTGCGAGATAATTCTCGAGTCGTTCACCGGTCGGTTATCGTGTTAAGGTTTCTGCCAGGGGACTATGAAATTCAGGCGACTAAATTTAGCGTTCAAGTCCCGCGTTCTGCCATCGCGACGGGCCGCTGACCGCGTGTCTGGTCAACTACAAGCTTCGCTCGATTCCCGTAATTGTTACTGGGCCGCCATTATCCTTGGCGTTGTTGCGGTGGTTCTGCGTTTGTACCGGTTGGGCGATATGGAGGTATGGTTAGACGAAGCGCTCACCGGATACCTCGGCTACAGCGACGACTGGCTACAACGCGTTCATAACACTCCGCCTTTGTATTATTGGATAGTTCGAAATTGGCTCGCGATTTCGAATTTTGATGCATCTTCTTTAAGGTTGCCATCAGTGGTGGCCGGTGGATTGTTCGTGGTGTTGGCAACCCTTACGGCCAATGAAATATTTGGTCGCCGGGCTGGAATATTCGCCGGATTATTTGCGGCCCTGTCGCCTTTGCACCTCTACTATTCGCAGGAAGCACGAGCATATAGTCTTCTCATGACGGAGATTATGTTTGTATACCTGATGCTGTGGCGAACCGCGCGCGGCGCCGGGACGGGCTCATGGATAGGATTAGTGGTCGGCACTGCAATGGCTGTGTATACGCATTTTCTCGCGATCATTCCGGTCGGCATTGGTTATCTTGTTATCGCGGCGCCCAGGGGATTGTCGGTTCGTGTTGCGATTCGATACATAGCGGCCTTGTTGGTTGCAATGCTGGCAGTCGTTCCGTGGTTGATTTGGTGGAAGTCAACAACGGAATTCGCAGCCAGTGACTTCTCCTGGGTTGAACGTGTATGGGCGATCATCCCAATATGGCGCCAGATTCCGTTGTCTTTGGAAGTATTTTACTTGGGGTCGCAGCAAGGCCTGGTTCCGGTGTTGGCAAAACAATTCCTGCAATTGGAATTTCTACCGATTTTGCGTTGGCTGGGTCTGTTTAGTTTGACGGTAGTACTGTTGTTTTCGATTTGGAGATGTCGCCTTGAAAATGCTGATGTGCGAGCGCGTTTCCTGCAATCGATTTTGCTCGTGTTTGTGCCATTGTTGTTGCTTCTCGGTGTATCGTTTTTTCGGCCGATCTATATTGTGGGGCGATACGATTTAGTGGCGTTTCCCGCATTCGTGATCTGGCTGGGATTCGCGTTGTCATTGATTACGAGTCGCAAACATGGCGTGTCGATTTTCGGCGCAATTCTAATCGTTTGTGCGTTGGTGTCGCCGATTACCGTTAAATTGATAAATTACTTTGAGTTTGAATCGCGTTCGGAGGCCGACCAAATTGCGCGTCAAATAATCGACGCCGCAGAGCATGACGATCTGTTCGTAATGGTAGGGCCATCCGTAGTCCGGCTAGTGTACTATCTTCGAACAAATGGCATTAAATGGGAAGACGGAGTATGTCGTTCGACCACATCTGATCAGGAATTTCGTTGTCGAATGTTGCCGCTTGGCCTCGAAGTCGCGCCCGCGGCGGTACAGCGTTATTATTTGGCAGCGCGCGACGGTTGGCTTATCAGAGATATCGAGCAGGTAATTTCGGAGGCGGATTATCCGCGCCGCGTGCGCTTGGTATTCATGGAAGCGAAAAGAAACCAATCGGGTAGTTTGGCATTTCCGGCTGAAACGCGGCCCGTACTGCAAAAAACCATTGACAGTGGGTATGCCGTGACGTCCGTAGATACTCAGTCGAATGTAGTTGCGTTGCAACGGCGATCCGGAATCGTTCCAGAGTGACTCCCGTACAGATGACGGCCGGGTTCGTAATCTGCGCCGGGCCGGAATCGACGGTGGTGCGATATCCGATTTGGATGGGTTTGTGGCATCCGTCGCGGCTTGCACACGGCGCTTCAGTGTGAGCGCTTATATAAAAATTGGGACATCTGGTCTGGCCCTCATTGCCGGGGCGGGAACCTGGCTTTGGCCCGACACGTCGGCCGGTTGGATATTTGTACTGCTCAGTTTTGTCGTGGTGCTTCTCGTACCTACGATTCGTGGCGATATACGATTGTGCATGACGCTATGGGCAACAATTGCCGCTCATGTGATCGTGGCCGGGGTGGATGCGTTTTATTGGGTTTTACCCGTTGCGGCGCCGGATGCGTCAACGTTTCATCGTGCGGCCACTCAGATTGCGGCTACACAATCGTTCGAGTTTGGACTCGATTTTATATTCTACGAGAACCTGCTGGCGGGATTGTACGCAATCGCCGGCAGCTTACGATGGGTCGGAAATATGTTTTCGGTTTTTCTATTCAGCCTGTCGTGTGTCGTGCTTGTGGATCTATGTAGACGGCTGCACGGAGAGAAAAATCGAATTACTGTTACGTTGATATTCGGGCTGTTGCCATCGGCATTATTATTGAACTCGGTGACGTTACGAGAAGGGTGGGAGCTATTGTTTTTTATGGTTTGCACATACGCTGCGATCGTCCTCCCGGACAGCGATCGAAAGCCACTATGGCTACTGGTGCTGATTGTCGCAGCCTTGGCAATGGGATTACCCCATAAAGTGATGCTATTGTATTCTGTGTTCCTGGTACCTCTGTTGCTGGGTTATGTGGGTTACGTCGACTCCAATATAACATCAAAATCGGCGATAATCGTTGGCTTGTCGGTTTCGATCGTATTGCTGGCTGCGATCGCGGGGTTAGTGACACTGACCGAGAGTGGGCGGTCACTTATATTAGGAATGATAGACGGTAATCTAATCGATGAAATTCGGTTGTATCGTGAGCATATCAATCTTGTTGGCGATCCGCGCACTGCATATGGAATCCAACTCGACGCATCGTCGTATGTCGCTATTGCTAAGAGTATGATGAGCCTGTACTTCCATTATCTCGTTGCGGCTCCAGTTCAAGGGATCGAAAATTCAAAGGATCTCTACGCGGTATTCGAAAGCGTGCTTCGCATTGCACTGCTGGTAGCAAGCGTTGTGGCTGCGTTCCGGCTGCGCGGCAGACCTGAGTTGAAATTGGTTGTAATGCTGTTGCTGGTCTACGTTAGCTTAACGATGCTCTGGTCGATAGGTACGACGAATTATGGGCAGGCCATTCGCCACCATGTGCTGACCAATTGGATTTTAATTTTGCTAGGGGTGCCCATTTTGGGTCAATTTGCGAGTCGGCTTGGCAAACGTTGAATCCGCCAGCAGACGAAAAACCAATCCGTATCGAGTTTGTGATTAGCGGATTGCGTACCGGTGGCGCCGAATTGACACTGTATCGCTTGATCAAGAGCCTGCATTCCAAACAATTCGACATGTCGGTGGTATCGTTGACTACGGTCGGTACCGTCGGCTCGTACCTTGAAAAACTTGGGGTCCCAGTGTTGGCATTGCGAATGCACCCATGGAGGATTAACGCATTCGCGACTTGGAAGCTTATCGCCCATATGCGGCAGCGCCGGCCGCAGCTTGTACAAACTTGGATGTATCACGCCGATCTGTTTGGCGGCCTCGTAGCCAAGGTCTTTGCCGGCGCGCCGGTTATTTGGGGCGTTCGGCAGAGCAATTTCGACCCGATCAGCAGCAACCCCGTCACGATGCGTATCGCGAGATTGTGTGCTCAACTGTCGCGGCGCATTCCCAGCACTATTGTTTGTTGTTCGGCTGCGGCTTATCACCGCCACGGTGAGCTTGGCTATTTGGAACGAAACATGACGATAATCGATAACGGTGTCGATGTATCGCAGTTT
>JAOTWM010000255.1 GCA_029862885.1 Gammaproteobacteria bacterium | reverse complement strand
AAGCGATCCAGGAATCGATTCAGCGTCGTGTGCACGAAGTGACCGCGCCGTTAGAAGCTGACCTGAAAAAGGCAGACATGGCGCTGGTGTCGGTGCAATCGGGACCCGTGGCGCAGACTGCGATCTTTCCATTGGTAGACGGTAAGCCGGTGCAGCCGGATCAATTCAACCAGCTTGTGGTTGAGGGAAAAATATCGTCGCAACGCAAGGAGCAAGTTCAGGCCGACTTTCCCGGATTTCAAAGCCGCCTGCAGGTCATGAGTCGCGAAGTCGGTGCGGTATACCGTACCGGTAGCGAGCAGCTGCACAGTGCTAATGAACGTGCAGCGCGACGCCTGCTTACCGAATTTACCGAAACCATTGTCAACCGATTTGAGTCGTTAGCGGTGCGCGAATTCATTAACGAAGTGGTCGACGATGTGGTGGACAGCCGGCTGCAAGGCGCTACCGATTTACCGGATCCGGCGCTTCGCTACGGCGTTAACATTTTGGTGGAGCACAATTCACCGGACGGTTGTCCGATCATTGAAGAAAATACGCCCAGTATGATTAACCTACTGGGCACAGTCGAACCGGAATGGGCCTCGCAAGGTCCGATCAATAGCGATTATCGGGGAATACGCGCCGGGTCATTGCTGAGGGCCGATGGTGGGTATTTGATTCTCGACATACAGGACATGATGGCCCAACCTGGTGCCTGGCGGGCGTTAATGCGAACACTGCGCAGCGGCCGCCTTGAAATCGTCCCGGCCGAGATCGGTTGGATGCAGCCGTTTCGAATTCTCAAACCCGAACCCATCGATATTTCCGTTCGGGTCATCTTGATCGGTGACGCTATGTCGTATCGCCAGCTCGACGCGGTCGACCCGGATTTTTCCGATTTGTTTAAAGTGTTGGCGGATGTCGATAGCGAAGTAGATCGCAGTGAAACCAGCATACTACAGTATGCCAGTGTCTTGTCGCAGATCGTGCGGGACGAGACATTGTTGCACTTCCATCGTAATGCGGTCGCGGAGTTAGTGAACCACGGCGCACGCATCGCCGCCAGTGCGGGCAAGCTCACCGCTCGATTTGGCCGCATCGCGGATATTGCCCGGGAAGCGTCGTTTTTGGGGCGACACGAAGATGCTCAATATGTGTCCGGCGCACATGTTGTGTCTGCGATCCAACGCACTAAGCAACGCGCGAGCTTGCCGTCGCGTAAATTTCAGCAATGGGTTCATAGCGGTACGATTCGAGTGCAAACCCGAGGTGCCGTAGTGGGGCAGGTGAATGGACTGGCGGTGATCAGTTCAGGGCCGGTGGTGTACGGTTTCCCGGCACGTATTACCGCTACCATCGGCGCCGGGCGCGCGGGTTTAATCAATATTGAGGGGCGCGCATCGATGTCCGGTTCGATCCATACTAAAGGTTTTCACATCCTTGGTGGATTGCTGAGGTACTTGCTGCGTACCGAACACCCATTGGCGTTTAGCGCTTCGATCGCATTCGAACAAAGTTACGGCGGGATTGACGGGGATTCGGCATCAGGCGCGGAAATCTGTTGTTTGCTAAGCGCCCTGACCGGAGTGCCGATTCGTCAATCGTTGGCTATGACGGGTGCGATCGACCAACACGGTCATATCCAAGCGATCGGTGGTGTCAATGAGAAAATTGAGGGTTTCTTCGACAGTTGCCAGTATTTTGGGTTGACCGGTGATCAGGCGGTGATCATTCCGAGTGCAAATGCCGGAGAGCTGATGCTAAGGCGCGATGTGGTGGAGGCCTGTGGCCGCGGTGAATTCTGTGTCTACGCCGTTGAGACCATCCACGCTGCCTTGGAAATACTAACCGGAATGCCGGCCGGGAATGCCGATGCAGAAGGTCGATATCCCGATGGCACGTTATTGCATGCCGCCGTCGAACGTGCCGGAGAATTTTGGCGCAGGACTCTCGCCAGCCCCGATCAGCTAGTGTCGGTAGAACGCGACGATGCCAACGAGAACTGAGCGCCGGTCGTATTGTGAGCATTCGGATTGGCGGCACACACCCTGGCTGCGCTTGCCGTTGAAATCGCGGGCGCCGCGTCGTGATCGAAGCACGCGATTACAGCCGCCCTTTGCAGCCAGTTTCTGTGGCGTGGATATTGCACTGATTGTGTTGCCTGTTACGAAATACACCGTACCGCCCGACGGCAAGTGTTAAGAAGCGTCGGGCCAGCCGCAGACTCCGCGATCTTTAACGCCAACTTCGTCATATTTACCGACTGCCGCATCCTGGCCTTGACAATTGCGGCCGCTGTAACCATAGATGCACATGAAGGACGGCCTTTGGGGCATGTAAGTTGGCCGCGCGTGCGTCCGGTTTTCGCTCGCTATCGGCACAACTCTACTCGTTTGATTTATCGGTAAGTGTCTGATATATATAAAGTAAGTGCTTTCTTGTCGTATTGAATCGATACTTGAAAGAATGATCTCGCGGCCATCTGTGCGCGACTCAAGATGTGGTTGTGCTGTATGGGACACCCGTGCCGACAACAAGTGAATCCGCTACTCGCCGGTTCCGCGCGGTCAAATTCGGGATTACTGGTATACTTGATTATTAAACCGTCGGATTCAATTTGCTCGGTAAAGGCCGGAAAAGTTTGAATAAAGCTAAACTAGGGGGGGGGGTTCGGCACGCCCGTTCGGGGAGGGGTGTGTAGGGATACAGCCCGACTCATTCGTTGAGATCATGAAAGAGAAGTTATTAGTCAAGGAGCTAAAGCTCGGGATGTACGTGGTCGGATTGGATCGCCCGTGGAGCGAAATGCCGTTTGAATCACCGTTTGAATTACAGGGATTCACCGTGCGTTCGGCCGAGGAAATCGCGAAGGTCAAGAAATACTGCAGTTACGTGTACGTCGACCGCGAGCTCGAAGAACGTCCTGGAGAGAAGAAAAAGGTGATTAGATCGGCAATGTCGCCCGTCGCAACCCCGATTAATAGTGGGCCCGCGATGTTGGGGTCCACGGATGTCAGTGGTGCCGCCGCTAACGTTCGCGTCGATAAGACTCCTTTGGTGTTTCACGCTAAGCTCGAAGAGCCGGTGTACCATGACCAGCAAACCGTCGAGGAAGAACTGCGTTCGGCGCGCGAGATATTGAGCGACACTAAAGAAGTTTATGAAAAGGTCATCAATGATATTCGCTCTGGTCGCAAGATTGATGCATCCGCCGTTAAGAATAACGTCGATACACTGGTCGAAAGCGTGATTCGGAATCCCGACGCGGCGACTTGGTTGGTACGGCTAAAACGGCGCGACGATTATACCTATTCGCACTCAATGGAAGTCTGTGTGTTGGCGCTCGCGGTCGGACGGTTTTTGGGATTGCCGACCAGCGATTTACGCTCGCTCGGCGCGGGTGCGTTGTTGCAGGATGTCGGCAAAATCCACCTGCCCAGAGAATTATTGAGTAAAACGGGCGATCTCAATGAGCGCGAGCGCGTGATGATTGAGACACATGTCGATGCATCGCTCGGGATGCTAAAAGGTTCCGGTGGTTTTGCGCTGGAGGTTCTCGAAATCGTTCACTTGCATCATGAGCGATATGATGGCAATGGCTATCCTCGCAAACTTAAGGGCAATGAAATTAATATGTTGGGCACGATAGCCGGTATGGCCGACGTGTATTCAGCGGTGACGAATCATCGTCCCTACCGAAACGCCATTACCTCGTTCGAAGCATTGATGTATCTGTATGAGAACCGGCAAAAGTTATTCTCCACTGCAATGGTGGAGAATCTGATCCAATCCGTCGGCATTTTCCCCGTCGGAAGTTTCGTGTTGCTCAATACGGGCCAAATCGGTGTAGTGGTGGCGAGGCACCGCGTGCATCAGTTAAAACCTCGGGTTATGGTGTTGCTGGACAGCGAAGGTCACCGAATCGACCGCGCCCATACTGTGGATCTGTCCCTGCAAACGGCTGATCCAGAGAACGAATCCGCGTGGTGTATTACTAAAGTTGTCGATCCTAAGCAATTTGGACTTGACCGCACGCAATTCTTCGGTTAATTCCTAAGTACACGGCGACGGAGTCCTAGATATCGTTAAGCCGGATTTCGCGCGATGCGGGGTATTGCGCCGAATTTCATTCTTTAGGTGCCAATGAACTATATCGAAAGCGCAGACGACGGCCAGCGGGATCCGGTAACTGGGTTGCCCACGCGGTACGAATTCCTGCAATCCCTTAAGCAAGCCGCCACCGCGGCCGAGCGGAGCGGAGATCATGTGGCGTTGTTGGTCCTTGACGTCAACGATTTTCAGAATATTAATCTTACTGCCGGCCATGCAACTGGTGACTTGGTGCTACGGGAAGTGGCTCAAGTACTGCGCGGCGAGTTACGCGAGATCGACACGATTGGGCGATTGGGGGATGACGAATTTGCGATAATTCTGCCGTCGATGATGAATATTGACCATGCAATCTTGGCGGTCCATAAAGTGCTCGGTCAGTTCGATTACCCGATATCGTTGTCCGGGCAATCGATCGACGTGCGGGTCAGTATTGGCATTGCGATGTATCCCGACATCAGCGGCGACGATGAACAACTACTGAGTCACGCCACGATGGCGATGATGCGTGCCAAGAAGGCCCAAACGGGATTTGAAATATTCGAGGAGATCAGCTCCGGTTCCGGCGTCGCGGGTCCGCGTTACGAGGGTGAATTGCGGCGGGTCATAGAGGACGGCGGATTGATGCTGCACTATCAGGCCAAGCAGGATCTTAAATTGGAACGAATTACCGGTGTGGAAGCGTTGGTCCGATGGCCCGACCCGGCCGGCGGGTTTCGACCTCCGGACCAATTTATACCGGTCGCCGAGCGTAGTGACCTGATCCACAAGCTCACCAGTTGGGTTCTTAACACCGCGCTGCGGCAGTGCGCGGAATGGGAGCGAAGAAGTCTGCCATTGAAGGTCGCGGTGAATTTGTCAACACGCTCGTTGAAGGACCACGATTTGCCGGATGTGATATCGCACGCGCTCGAAACGTGGCGAGTCAATCCGAAAAGGTTGACATTGGAAGTCACCGAAACCGCGATGATGGAGGAACGGGAGTATATCGTGGATGTACTCAGGCGGTTGTCAGATATCGGTGTAACGTTGTCTATTGATGATTTCGGCAGCGGCTATTCGTCGCTCCAGTATCTGCGTATTCTACCGGTACACGAACTGAAAATAGATAAGAGTTTCGTTATGGCAATGGAACAAAATCAGTCCGACGAAAACATCGTCCGTACTGTTATAGAGTTAGGAAGAAATTTCGGTTTGAAAATTACCGCGGAGGGTGTGGAGACCGAGCGTGCACTGGAGTTGCTGAAGGAGCTCGGCTGCGATATGGGACAGGGTTACTTTATCCACAGGCCGTCCGATGTTGCGACGTTAGAGCAGCGTATCAACGAGTTGCACTAGGCCCATTACATAGAGCTTCCATAGTTGCGATCAATGCCGCCAATGGCGTTATTGTTGGGTGAAATAGCGGTTTAGAAATTCGTCAAAATCCATATCATCGGATGCTTCGATTTGCTTCTGGTCGTCTAGAGACGTTTGTGCCCATTCCACGAATTGTCGATCCACGGTCGAATTATGGGTGAGGTCTTTAAAGTGCTGTTCGTGTTCAGTTGATTTGCGCATTGCGAATTCATAAAACGACTCATTGTTATCCTTGAGTTCTGTAACGATTCGGGCGGATGGTGTTAGCTCCGGCTCATCCAATTTGGCGAGCTGGACAGCAAGCGTGTTGGTGTAATCACGGCTGTGGTGGAGGCTATCGAGTAGCTCCGCGATCGGCCGCATGCGTTCGCAATTTATTTTTCCCCAGTGCCGCAGACCAATTGATTTAGCACCTCGAATCAGTTGCGTATGGGAGTCGCGGCCAGAAAATACTACGGCCTGTTGGTTGCCAGCGATTATTTCCGCTTCGGCTTTGGTTGCCGGTGGGCTGTCGTCGAACAAACAAAACAACAGAAATAAATCGAGAAAACGAACCTGTTCGGCGTTAATTCCCACTGCTTGAAAAGGATCGAGGTCGATACAGCGGACCTCCAGATACTCGACACCGCGTTCCCGTAACGCATGGGACGGTTTCTCTCCGGATCGCGCAACGCGTTTTGGGCGTACCACCGCGTAGTATTCGTTTTCAATCTGCAACAGGTTGGTATTTAGCTGCAAATAACCCCCCATGTCGTCCTTAATGCCAATCCGTTCGTATTCCGAAAACGATGTATCGGTTGCATGGATTAAGGTCTTGATGTAGTCGTCAAGATTGTCGTGGGAAACATTAATATGAGCTTGGGCTGCATTACTGTATCCGAGATCGCTCATGCGAATCGATGTAGCCGCCGGGCCGAAGTAAGTGCTAGCTGAGAGTTCCTGTAAATTGTGTGGGCGACCCTGCAGGAAGCTCCGGCATACAGCCGGCGATGCTCCGAATAGATATATCAGCAGCCAGCAGTAGCGGTGAAAATTTCGAATCCCGGCAAAATAAGCGGCCGATTTTCGATCTCGTAGATTTCCACCGAGTTCTGACGGACCGGCGAACGTTAATTCCCAGAACTTATTCGGCAGCGAAAAATTATAGTGAATACCGGCGATGGTCTGCATCATTCGACCATAGCGAGCGCTCAGTCCTTGCCGGTATGCGTATTTCATCAAGCCGATATTGGAATGCCCGTACCGGGCAATGGGTATCGACTCTTCGCCGTGGAGGATACACGGCATACTGTTTACCCATAATTTTTCTTCGTCGATGTTGCGGTATACATGGCGGTGAATACGGGTCAAAAAATCAAGCGTCGCATGGATGTCCGTATATACTGGGGTGACGAACTCCAGCAACGCCTCGGAGTAATCGGTCGTGATGTAGGGGTGGGTTAACGGTGATCCAAGGCTCCCTGGATGTGGGCGCTGCGATAGCGTCCCGTCCGAAGCAATTCTCAGGCTCTCCTTCTCAATGCCGCGTTGAATTTGTGACAATAATTCTGCGCGGCCATCGGTAACAACCCGATCAACGAAGGTCTGTAAAGTGCCACCCACGACTATTTTGCTCCGTATGGCCCAATAGTCCAGCCAGCTAAGATTGGTGGATTCGGGGAATGGAGAAGCCGTTGGCCGCGCGGCGTGTCTGACCGGCAACGGCTAGCCCTTTCCACTTGGCGCAACGACGCGGACGACGGCTTATCGACTCGCCCGAACGGAGCTTTACTGACGATCCA
>JAOTWM010000254.1 GCA_029862885.1 Gammaproteobacteria bacterium | reverse complement strand
CATCGAGGGCATCGATGAAGCGCCACGCTCCGACGAACTTAAGCATTTCGGCGCGGCACTCGCCAGCTACGGCTCGGTGGCGCTGTTTCACATGGTCGGGGTAACCCCCGAGGCGCCCAACGTCGACGCCGTTATGGACGCGCCGCTTACGCCACAGTCGGTTGGTCGTGGTGACCTTGATGCGTTCTACGCGTCGTTCGGCCGGCTAGACGGCCGGGTCGATGTTGTCGTATTTGCGGCACCGCAGTTATCGCTGCTGGAGATGCAGCAGTTGGCGACGTTATTAATTGGTAGGCGGGTCGCGGCAGGCACGTCGTTGCTGGTGGCGACGTCCCCGGAGATCAAGACCGGTTGCGACCGGCTCGGATTCACGGCTACGATTGAACAGGCCGGCGGCATGGTACTGAAGGGTGTGTGTTTTTATCAAATGTATGCACGGGAAATGGCGCAGGCGAACGGTTGGGAAACCCTTGTCACCAACTCGGCAAAGCTGACCAACATCATCGCCGGCTATGGCTATCGGCCATTTCTCGCCACAATGGAGCAATGCGTTGACGCCGCCGTGAGCGGTAATTTTGCCTCATGACCGTTGTGGTTCGCGGCCATGTCGGTATCGGTGACGTCGTGACTGCATCGGCGCTGGTGGCACGCGACGATTTCAGTGCGCGTTACGATCTGGATCGAATTGGCGGCGTGTTTTCGCGTCCAGCACACGCTTTGTATGGCCAAAGCTACGTCGGCCGGGTGCTGGTGCTCAATACTGCAAAGGGTGGAGTGGCGACAGCTTGGATGCTGCACGAGATGTGTTCACGGAAGATGGCACCCGCCGCGTTGTTGCTCAATTCCAGTAATCCAATCATGGCGCAAGGGGCGGCGTTCGCGGCACTACCGTTTATGGACCGATTCGACGGTGATATCACCGCGTTAATTGCAACGGGGGACGTGGTGACGGTAGACCCGGCTGCGGGCCTCGTCACGATTATTCGTTAGCGCTGCGCAGTCAGCGCCGACGGCGCGTTCACATCCGCAGTGTGCAGAAAGTGCGATGCGGCGCTGGACGATAGCGCCACCACCAATGCCAAAATTGCCAATCGAACCATTTGTCACCCCTAATATGGGTTGTGCGTACAACCGCTAACGAATCTCGTAGCTCAGCGTCAATCCTATTATCCGAACTTTATGCACAGCCATCTTTGCTGTTTCTGCGGCGGCCCAGTATGAGCTACGGTTCGCGTAAACCTAAATTAATCGCGCGATGGCTGCCTGAACTTCAGTATAGTGGAGTGTGCGGATTCGTCTATATGGCGGTCGACGAGACCTTTATGGCCTCGTCTCCGAATTCACGGTTCGAGCCCGATACGGGTACAATGATCAACTCAGGGGAATAGTTTAGTCATTAATAATCAATATGTTATACGTAATCGACCGTGGTCGGTCACGATAATCGCATGGCTGGCGATTATCCTCGGCGTGGTGAGCCTGGCCGCCAAGATGTTCGTTTTACTGGATCCACAAGCGTATCGACACTGGCGGGAATTTGCCGACACGATCGGCGCCAACGCGTCGATTGCGGTGCCGGCCACGGTGCATATGGCGCACGGCCTGATGGGCTCCTGCATATGGTGTGTCGCGGGCGTGTTTATGTTACGGGCCCAAAATTGGGCGCGTTGGCTCGCGATAATATGGGGCTTGTCCGTGTTGACCCTTACTTGGCTCACGATAGGATTCGCGTTGACCTGGTATACGAAGCTAATAAGTTATGCTGTGATGCTGTTTTTTCTATGCTGGCGGCCGGCACGCGAATTCTTTTTGCCGGCCGCGTGCGATGCATCGCACCGCCGTCCGTCTCGCTTAAATGAATCGAACTCGTAACACGGGCGTGCAATGAAAAACTGGATCGAAACAGCAGGGTTGGGCTCGCTCACGGCGGAACTCGTTACCGTCATCGCCCTTACGTTATTGATTTGTGGAGTCGCCCACGGCGTAATCTCGTGGGCGCGATCCCGCGTCGGGCGCACCAAGTCGATTTGGGATGACGCATTGGTCAGTGCGTTACATATTCCGATGCTGGTATTCATTGCTCTGATCGGCGTCGCTTTTGTGGTGGACATCATCCATAACGAAACGGAGCTGGCAGCGTTAAAGGCGATTACGCCACTGCGCGGTATCGGTGTGGTGGCAGTGTTGACTTGGTTCGTATTGCGGTTGATCGGCGAGGTGGAGCGCGGTGTTGTGGCGCAACACGCGGACGACCCACAGCCCTATGACGCCACTACTCTTAATGCAGCCGGAAAACTGCTGCGGTTATGTGTGGTGGTGGCGGCGGCCCTTGTGGTTCTGCAAACCTTGGGATTCAGTATCGGCGGTGTGCTTGCGTTTGGCGGAATCGGCGGTATCGCGATCGGATTTGCGGCGAAGGATTTATTAGCAAACTTTTTCGGCGGACTCATGATCTATCTGGATCGGCCCTTTGCGGTTGGTGACTGGGTGCGTTCGCCGGACAGGGAGATTGAAGGTACGGTCGAGGATATCGGCTGGCGCGTGACCTGTGTGCGCAACTTTGACAGCCGTCCGCTGTATATTCCCAATTCGTTCTTTACCAGTATTGTGGTGGAGAATGTGTCGCGCATGGAGCGGCGACGAATCTATGAAACCATTGGCATCCGTTACAATGATGCGGCGTGTATCGAAGTGATCGTCAGTGACATCACATCGATGTTACAGCAACATCCGCATATTGACTCAAGTCGAACCCTGATGGTTAATTTTTCCGCCTTTGGCCCGTCGTCCTTGGATTTGTTTGTGTATTGTTTTACCGATACCACAAAGGGCGTCGAGTACTACGATATCAAGCAAGATGTGTTATTGCAGATTATGCGGATCGTCGACGCCCACGGTGCCGAAATGGCGTTTCCCACTACGACGATACACATTGTGAATGCCGGTCAGCCGATGCCGGAGTCAACGTCAGAGTAATTCTCGCCCCGACGCCAATACGAATTCGATTAGTTGCTCCATATGTCGGGCTTGGGTGGTGTGGCTAATTGCGCAGACCCGTAATACTGGTCGATTGTGAATATCAGTGGGTGATAGAAAGAATTCACCCGATTCTTGCAGCGCGTTACGTATACGCCGATTAAGTGTATCGATGGACGCAGTATCTGCACGCATCGATACGGGCGCGAAGCGGAAACAGCAGATCGACAATACCGCCGGACTCACGAGCTCAAGGTCCGGTTCCGCTTCGATAAGAGCAGCGAGATAATGCACGCAATCCGCATTGTATTGCACTTGATGACCCAGGCGGTCGGCGCCGTAGTAGCGAAACGCGAGATAGGCCGGGAGTGCGCGGAAGCGGCGCGACAGCTCGGGGCCCAAATGAAAGAACATATGTTCTTCGGCCGGTCCGTGTTGGTCGAACTGCACGTAGTCAGACTGCGAAAAGAAAACGCGCCGTGCGGCGTCGGGGTTACGGTATAACAAGACGCTCCCGTCAAACGCGAGGTAAAACCACTTATGCAAATCCATCGACACCGAATCGGCGCGTTCGATACCCGCGAATAGCGGACGCAAACCGGTTGCCAATAGGCCCGCACCCCCATAGGCCGCGTCCACATGCAGCCAAATACCGAATCGTGTGCATAGGTCGGCGATGGCCTCGATCGGATCGACGGCGCCGGTGGTCGTCGCACCGGCGCTCGCCACGACACAAAACGGCAGCTCGTCGCGGTCTTGCGCGGCCGTCAGCGTTTGCTCCAGTGCGTTCGAATCCATGCGAAATTTATCGTCGACGGCGATGCTACGAACCTGATTTTGGCCGATCCCGAGTACCGTTGCTGCGCGTTGCACGGAAAAATGCACGGACTCTGCGGCAAGTATTATCGGTACACGGTGTCCTTCTGCCACCAAACCGTCCCGTACCGCCGCCTCGCCCACCGTGTCGTATAACGCCGCGGCTAACGCGGCTAAGTTTGCCAACGATCCACCGCTCAACAGCACACCGTCGGTGCCCACCGGAAAGTCGCACAGTTGCCGGAACCATTCGATCAATGTGCGCTCCGTTACCGCCGCCCCAGGCGAACCGGGATAACCCACGACGTTTTGGTTAAGGGCTGCCGTCATGGCGTGTCCTAATGGGTCCGTCGGCAACCCAGGGGACGCTACATATCCAAAGAATCCGGGGTGGGCATTGCGGCGCCGATAGGCGCCCGCCACCGACTTAATTTCAGCCAGTACCCGCGACATCGGTGCGCCGCCACGCGGCAAATTCTTGGGTAAATTGGCCTGGATCTCATCTGCGTTCCCGGTCTGCAGTACGGGCGATTCGGCCCAGTCGTGAACGATGTCGTTCACGACCGCGTTGATATCGACATCCAGTGGAAACTGTATGATTTCGGTCGGCGCGGGCAGCGGTGGCGGTACGGCGTGGGTCATTGCCTTGTCGCGATGTCGGATTGTGGCGCCGAATGCAAACTGAAATTCTGGCCCCAGGCCATCAATTGCCCGCGGCGCGCCGCCCGGGTGCCCGTCGTGACGGCGCGCGCTCTGCGTATGCGGCGGTATTCAAATCCGGATTCGGATTCGATTCGAATCATGCTCGGAGCGGTGACTACCAAGCGCCCCTCGGCACGGATTAATGCGCTCACGACCGGACGCATCGGGCGCGAATTTGGCAACGCAAAGCTCTGTAAATGCGAGCGTATATCGATTTCCGGGCGCCGGGCGTCCACCATCTGCGTTACTCGTAGAATCAGTAGCGATTGCGGTTCGTAGGGTCCATTCTCAGGCGCGCTGAAATTACCCTGGCTGTGGGCATTGGTCAATTGCACGCGATTGGTGCCGCCGTGTCGAAGTTCGATCCGCGCGCGATTGCGGACCGTGAGACGAGGGGTTTCGGTGGCACTGAGCTGAGCCCACAATTGCGCATCGCCGATGCCTTCGAATCGATAGTGGACCCACATAGATACCGTAACCGGAATGGGGCCGCTCCAGTCGCCGGATATTCGCAGCGTGTCTTTGAATAGCGCCGCGGCTTGATGGCCGTTGTAATTCGCATCATCGACCGACGCCCCGGCAGCCGCAGCGCGGAGGCGGCCTCGCCGTCGGTCCGCAAAGGCGGACGAGTAGCCGGGAATAAGGGTCCCGTCAGCATCCTCCAGCACGTTTTCGATGGCGCACTGGACATGGTGCTGGGTCGTAGAATACTTGAACACGCCGGTACAGTTGGCACGTACGTATTGCGAGTCGATCTTCGGAGTCGGTGCGGCCGGCGCGACCGCTACCGCGCCGAGACCAATACTCAGCCCGATACCGCAAAGTCCGTTTCGGATCATTCCTGCCCGTGACCTACCGAATGGTTGCGCCGGGCCATTGTAGCAGCGATCGACGGCTGCCCCGCACAGCGGCGTATTTATTGCCGATCCGTACTGATTATGGGCAGTGAACCCGGGGTTATCGTGTATCGCCCACAAGTGCCTCGAAACCGTATTTACTTTCAGCGCCACTATGTTTAATGTGCGGCCCCGTCAGCGCGACTATATGTGGGCGATACTGAATCGCTACGTTACCACTACCTGGTCCATCTCGCGGGCATTACCCAGAAATAGTAAGGATTTTAATCATGCCGAAATCTGAGTATCTGTTTACCAGCGAATCCGTATCTGAAGGGCACCCGGATAAGGTTAGTGACCGAATTTCCGATGCCGTGGTCGATGCGTATCTAGCCGCTGACCCCGGCTCCCGGGTCGCCTGCGAAACAATGTGTACGACAAATCGAATTATTTTGGCAGGAGAAGTGCGCGGACCAGCGTCCATTACTAACGATGTCATCGAGGAGCGGGCTCGCAACGCGGTACGCGAGATTGGCTACGAACAAGACGGATTCCATTGGCAAAGCGCCGAGGTGACGGTCTATCTTCACGCGCAATCTAGCGATATTGCACAAGGTGTGGATGCGGCCGGCAATAAGGACGAAGGCGCCGGAGACCAAGGCTTGATGTTCGGTTACGCATGTACTGAGACCGACGCACTGATGCCGGCCCCGATTCATTTCTCGCATCAAATTCTAAAACGAATGGCGGATGACCGCCACTCGGGGAAGGAACCGGGTCTGGCGCCGGATGCGAAGAGCCAGGTAACTCTGAAATACGTCGATGGCCGTCCGGTTGGCGCAACCTCAGTGGTGGTATCGACGCAGCACGCTGAGTCGTTGAGCCAGGAAGAGATACGCGAAATCGTGCGGCCTTATGTGGCGGGGGTGCTACCGGACGGCTGGATGTGTCCGGAGGACGAATTCTATGTTAACCCAACCGGGAGATTTGTGATCGGCGGTCCCGACGGCGACTGCGGACTGACCGGCCGCAAAATCATCGTCGACACCTACGGCGGTGCGTCGCCGCACGGCGGTGGCGCGTTTTCCGGCAAGGATCCCACCAAAGTCGATCGGTCAGCCGCCTATGCGGCGCGGTATCTCGCGAAAAACGTCGTAGCGGCCGGGCTTGCCGATAAATGTACCATTCAAGTGGCGTATGCAATCGGCGTCTCCAAACCGCTGTCGGTTTACATCGACACCAACGGCACCGGCCAGATCGACGAGGCGAAATTATCAGAGGTGTTGCAGCAGTTGGTGGATTTGTCGCCGCGCGGCATTCGCGAACACCTGCAATTGAGCCAGCCGATTTATGAACGGACCGCGGCATACGGCCATTTCGGCCGCGCGCCAGAGCCGGACGGCGGATTCTCATGGGAAAAGATCGATTTGGTCGACGATTTAAAACGTGCGTTTTAACAGGGGCATATGATGACGGCATTCACCGATTACAAAGTAGCGGATATTTCACTGGCGGATTGGGGGCGTAAGGAGATTGCAATCGCCGAAACCGAAATGCCCGGCCTGATGGCATTACGTGACGAATTTGGCGACAGTAAACCGTTAAGTGGGGCACGCATTGTCGGCTGTCTGCATATGACGATCCAGACCGCAGTATTGATTGAAACCTTGATTGCCCTCGGCGCGGAAATTCGCTGGAGTTCGTGCAATATCTTTTCCACCCAAGATCAAGCTGCGGCGGCGGTCGCGGCGATGGGTATACCGGTTTTCGCCTGGAAGGGTGAAACCGATGAGGAATTTTGGTGGTGTATTGATCAAACCATCGAAGGGCCGGATGGATGGAAGCCCAATATGATCTTGGATGACGGCGGAGATCTCACGGCGGTGATGCACGATAAATATCCGGCTATGC
>JAOTWM010000013.1 GCA_029862885.1 Gammaproteobacteria bacterium | reverse complement strand
GCGCATCGTTGTAGTTCGACGACAACGCCCCCATCGCGTCGAACAACATGGTCATTGTCCAGTAAACTTCCTCGCCTCCCCCAGCGAATACCACGTCCTGTTTATCCATCTGTATCAGTTCCGCGGCGTTACCGATGCAGTGGGCGCTGGTAGCACACGCGGAGCTGATCGAGTACGACACGCCCTTGATCTTGCAGGCCGTCCCAATACATGCTGCGTTGGTACTGGACATGGTGCGAGTTACCATATACGCGCCGACCTTACGCGATCCCTTAGCACGTAGATTGTCTACGGCGAGAGCCAGGTTTTCAGTAGACGGTCCGCCCGAGCCCACTATCAGACCGGTACGGGGATTGGATATTTGATCCGACTCCAGGCCCGAATCGGTCATAGCCTCGCGCATTGCAACATAGTTGTAGGCCGCACCGTCACCCATAAAGCGTTTAATCTTTCGATCGATAAGCGCGGTTAGGTCAATTTCGATCGAACCGTGCACATGGCTACGAAAACCGAGATCGGCGTATTCCTGACAGAACTCAATGCCTGACTCGCCATTCCGTAAAGCCGCCAGTACCTGTTGCTTATTTATACCGATACTGGACACGATCCCCAGACCGGTAACCACCACCCGTCGCAAATCGACCTCCTACTAAGATCCGCCTGTTTCTTTAACTAATCCGGCCCGTAAATCGGTGCCGGTATAGATTGGCTTGCCGTCCACTTCCACCTCGCCATCGGCAATACCAATCGTCAAATTGCGCAAAATAACGCGTTTGAAATCGAGGCGATAGGTTACCAAGCGATTGTCGGGCGTGACCTCACCGGAAAATTTAACGCCGCCAGCGCCGAGCGCTCGGCCATGCCCGGGCCGGCCCAACCAACCCAGATAAAACCCGATCAGCTGCCATAACGCATCAACTCCGAGGCACCCCGGCATTACGGGATCACCCGCGAAGTGACATCCGAAAAACCACAATTGCGGCGATATATCAAGTTCCGCGACTATCCGGCCCTTGCCGTAGCGGCCGCCATCAATCGTGACATCGGTAATTCGATCAAACATTAACATAGGGGGAAGCGGCAGCTTCGCATTACCGGGCCCGAACAGCTCGCCCCGCGCGCACTGCAATAACTCTTCCATCGAATACGAGCTTTTTTGTTCCATCTACACCGATACGTTTAGCGTACATCAAGTAGACACGCTCTAGAATGCCACCCTGGAATTCCCAGAACCCAAAATACCACCATTTTTTCTCGGACACGATCAAGCACCGGCGAAGCCCGAATGGGAACCGCACATCCCGGCGCCCGGAAAAATCCCGATTTAATCAGAGTTTTTTCAAAATTCGTAGCAAATAATGTTCTCTCTGCGGCCAGCACGCTGGTCGGCGGCGGCTTTCAAGGAGCCTCTGTGTAAGTCTGGGGAAATCAAGTTGGGATTCAAAATGATCATTCATGACTCATGCAGAAGTTCCTTAATGCTGTTCGATGATAATAACGTGCAATCGGCGTGGGCCGTGCGCGCCGTATTGAATCGTCTGTTCGACGTCCGCCGTCTTGGATGGGCCAGTGATAAGATTCACGGCCCGCGGCAAACCGCCCGGCAAGCGTCGTAGCTCCTGCCAGACCTCTTCCATATGTTTATACAAGCGCGATTCCGAAATCACGACAACATGATTCTCAGGCAGAAAATTCAATGACGTGGGGTGGCTCTCGGATGACCCACAAACCAAGGTGCCGGTCTCGGCGATACCTGCCAAGGCTTCGGTAACCGACACCACATCGTCCACGGTTGCGCCGCGATGTTCAACATGAAACGCGGCCGGCCAGTCGATATTATCTAACAGTGCGCTGCGAGCCACCACGATATTTGTCGGCAGCCGGTGTGCGCCGATATAGCTGTCGATGGCGGCGGCTATGTCCGCGACACCGGCCACGCGGACCGTGGTGGCGTGTACGGTTTCGAGCTTGTCCACGAAACGCTCCAGCGGCGGCTCGTCGAATACCGGCAGCACGTGCGGCCCACTATCGTTAAGCCGGCCATCCAATGCGGTCTCGATAGATGCGTCCAATTCGCAATCGCGGCCCAATGCCTTGCGTACGCTATCGAGAACCGCGTTGCGCGCTGAGTCGCTCATTGCTTGCGTTGCCGGGCTCGGTATAACGATTGAAAAGTACGCCCTTGCGGTGTGGGGAAATCGCGACTTTGCGTCCACCCACGCGCCAGCGGCAGGGAGCGCCGAGTCCCGCGACTACCGATAGCGAGCAACCGTACGAACGGTCGTAGTAGCGTTTGGTACAACCGTGGCCGCTTGGCGAGGAAGGCCCATATCGATAACAACCAGCGGCTGCGGGCACCCGTAAGATTCTGCTCAAATTCTCTCATCCGCAAGCGTCGCAACATCGTCGGCAACGGGATGCCCATCGGGCACACCTCCTGACAGCGGCCATTTAACGTGCAGGCATTGGGCAGATCCGCGGCCTCGCGCAATCCCACCATGAGCGGCGTGAGCACCGCACCCATCGGCCCGCTATAAACCCAGCCATAGGAATGCCCGCCAATGGATCCGTACACCGGGCAATGATTCAAACACGCGCCACAGCGTATGCAACGCAACATCTCGCGAAATTCGTTGCCGAGCATGGCCGAACGGCCGTGATCCAATAATACGACATGATACTCGGCAGGCCCATCGAGATCGGCATTGCGTTTGGGTCCGGTAAAAATACTCGTATAACTCGACATCTCCTGACCGGTGGCGCTGCGCCCCAGCAGACGAAGAAACACCGCTAAGTCCTCCAGTGTCGGCACCACTTTTTCGATCGATGCGGTCACGATATGAACCCGCGGCAGCGAACACGTTAAATCGCCATTGCCCTCGTTAGTAACAAGTATGCTGGACCCGGTCTGCGCCACGAGAAAGTTGGCCCCGGTAATGCCGACGTCTGCGGTTACGAACGCCTCGCGCAACACGGATCGCGCCTCATTGACGATCGACGCCACGTCGCTGACCCGTTCGTTGATCCCGTGTGATCGATGATGCGCGTAAAATAATTCGGTGATTTCGCCGCGAGTTTTATGCACAGCAGGCGCGATTATGTGGCTCGGCGGCTCTTTGGCGAGCTGAATAATGTACTCGCCCAAGTCAGTTTCGATGGCCTCGAAGCCCGCCGCCTCGAGCGCCGGATTGATAGCAATTTCCTCGCCCACCATGGACTTACCCTTAGTAATCCGTCTAGCGCCCGCAGCACGACAAATATCGATTACAATTCGGCGCGCTTCTTCCGGTCCACGCGCCCAATGCACTTGACCGCCATCGGCCTTTACTTGCGCCTCATAACGCTCGAGGTAGTAATCGAGGTGCGCTAATGTGTGGTTCTTGATTTGCTTGGCGCACGCGCGAAGTTCGTCGAATTCCGGCAACGCCTCGATAGCCGTGCGGCGCTGATCGATGAAGCCACCCTTGGCGCGGGCCAGTGCGTGTTGCAATGTTGTGTCCTGCAACGCTCGACGCGCGTGGGCTTTAAACTCGTGGGCAACGGATTGCAATTCAGCTCACTCCGAAATCGATCGCAAAGTGCGGCGCGGCAGGATGAAAATTTCATGCATGGACATCTTCGACACCTCGCTAGGAGGAATTTCCACCAATCGGGGGGATGTCGGTTTTACCGGCGAGCACCTCCGCGACATGATATACACTCACCGTGCTGTCGATGCGCTTGAGCCGACCGGCGATGTTCATAAGACAACCAAGATCGCCTCCCAGCACCATGTCGGCGCCGGTGGCACAAATAGCCTCCACCTTATCGGTCACCATTCGACCCGAAATATCCGGATACTTAACGCAAAACGTACCACCAAATCCACAGCAGACATTCGAGTCTTGCATCTCCAACATCGACAGCCCGGAGACGCGCGCCAATAATGCACGGGGTTGCTGTTTGATGCCCAACTCGCGCAAACCGGAACACGAATCGTGGTACGTATATGAACACGACGGCATCTCTGGCAACGCGGCACCGTCGCCAATGCCATCGAGAAATTCGGTCAATTCGAAACACCGTGACGACAGTGTCGTTGCCTTTTCATAATATTCCGCGTCCGCGTCAAACAAGCGTGGGTAGTGCTCTTTTATCATGCCCGCACAGGAACCGGACGGTACCACCGTATAGTCGTAACCCGCGAATACATCAATGACTTGTTTCGCGATTTCGCGTGCGTCACGGGCGTCACCGTTGTTATAGGCAGGTTGTCCGCAACAAGTCTGCTGCGACGGTATAACTACGTCAAAACCCGCGCGCTGTAATAGCTTGAGCGCAGCAAATCCCACATTTGGGCGAAACAAGTCCACCAAGCACGTGACGAATAATCCAACCCGGGGTTGCCGGACCGGACTCGAATCGATCTGCTCTACCATTCGTTCGCTCGCTGGATAATGGATGCGGTCAAACGATCGCGAATTTACTACGGTACATCGCTAACGCAGATATCCCAACTCGTTCCACACTCGGTTGGCGTCTCTGAACTGAGTGTAGGATTCCCATACCGCTTTGAATTTGGCATCGCGTTCGGCGTCTTCAGTGGCCACTTCGATCCAAGTATCCTCGACTAAATCCAATACTTCCTGCGTCCAGCGGTGAAATATCACCCCCTTGGACTTTAGCGTCGCAAGCGCAGCGGCCTGAATGGCCTCACCTTCCACCAAGCCGTGGCGGAAATTATCGCCACAGACCAGTTCAAGCTGGGCTCGTTGTGTATCGTTCAACGCCTCCCATTGCTGCAGGTTCATCAACAGTTCGAATAGCGTTGACTGTTGATGCCAACCTGGAAAATAGTAATGCTTGGCCGCGTCGTGCACGCCAAGTTCGAGATCGATGGCCGGCATTGAATATTCGGCGGCATCAATTGATCCGCGTGCCAACGCGGCGACAATGTCGTCCCCCGCGATCAATTTCGTGACGACGCCGAGCCGTTCCATAACCCGCGCACCCAGACCGAAGAACCGCATTTCTAAGCCCTTCAGATCCTCTACCGACTTAATTTCCTCGCGAAACCATCCAGACGCCTCAGGCGCGACGACGCCACAGGGCAATGACTTCAGACCATGCTCGGCATAAATCTTATCCATGAGTTCGAGCCCACCACCGAAATAAATCCACGCCCCAAACTCGGCGGCACGCGGCCCAAACGGGACCGCCGCGAACATCGCAAGCGCCGGTTCCTTGCCGTACCAGTAGCGGGGGCTCGACCAGCACGCGTCAATCGTCCCGGCGGAAACAGTGTCAAAACAGTCTTTCGCCGCGATCAACGTGCCGGGCCCAAAGTACTCAATGCTGAATTCGCCTCCGGAGACCCGATCGATGCTTTCGGTCAGACGCAGCCCCAGGGTCCCAAGTTGAATTAGATTGGCCGGAAACCAGCTTGCCATCTTCCAACGCAACGGCTCCGCGTGGGCGGTGTTCAGCACCAATCCACCACTGATCGCGACTATCGACGCAAATCGAATTGCGTGCCGGATTATCAGCATTTGTGCGGTCGTATCTCCATCTAATGTTCGCGGCGTGCGCGCGCAAATCGCGCCGGCGGCTGCCCGAAGGCGCGTCTAAATACCTCGATAAATGCGCTCGGGCCGCGATACGCTAGATCATACGCCACCCGGGTCACAGAATCTCCGGCCGCCAATTTCGGAATTGCCGACAGAATTCGCAAACGCTGACGCCAGCGCCCGAACGGCAGACCCGTTTCACGCTGAAAGCACCGTGCCAATGTGCGCGAACTAGCGCCGACGGATCGTCCCCGGTCATCCAAGGTGCGCGAATCGGTAGGATCGGCCGGTTTACATCGACGTCGTCGCCCGAATGTCGAGTCAATACATCTGTCTGTTTTGCGATATTCATTGGCAAATTGTACCTATTTTGGCACGACGATCTAAGGCACAATTCGCGGCAATCATGGTCTTACTTGTCCAGCTCCGTAGGCGCCTCGCGGCGTGGCGCCGACCCGAAACGCTGTTGTTGCTCATGGCAGCCGCAGTGCCGCTAAGCTTCGATACGTGGGCGGCGTTGCTCAACAACTTTGCCATCGAACGCGCCGCATTTAGCGGAGCGGAAATCGGTATCTTGCAGAGCCTCCGCGAAATCCCTGGATTTCTTGCATTCGCCGTTGTGTTTCTACTGTTGTTGGTACGCGAGCAAGCCCTTGCGTACATCTCACTCGCCGTGCTCGGTATCGGCACCGCCATGACCGGCTGGTTTCCGAGCATAGTCGGCCTGTATTGCACCACCGTATTGATGTCGTTGGGCTTTCACTATTACGAAACGATCCAGATTTCGCTTTCGCTGCAGTGGATCGATAAGCGCCGCGCGCCCGAAACCCTGGGTCGAGTCATCGCTGTAGGTGCGTTCACATCGATCGTGATTTATGGATTAGTCTGGCTAGCATTTGATCGGTTGCATCTCGACTTCCGCTGGATTTACATGATCGGCGGCGGACTCACTGTCGGCATCACGGTATTCGTATGGACTTCGTTTCCGAGATACCCGGCAAAAGTCGAACAACACAAAGGGATGGTGCTGCGGTCGCGTTATTGGCTGTACTACGCGCTGACCTTTATGTCCGGCGCGCGGCGACAGATTTTCATCGTGTTCGCTGGTTTCTTGATGGTGGAAAAATTCAAATTCGATGTTGGCGCGATCTCACTGTTGTTTTTAATAAACGCAACCGTCAACGTTTTGTTCGCGCGCCGCATCGGACGCCTGGTGGGCCGGCTGGGTGAACGCCGTGCGCTGTTATTTGAATACACCGGACTAATCGGCGTGTTTACCGCCTATGCGTTCGTTAGCAACGCCACCCTGGCCGCGGGATTGTATATCGTAGATCACGCGTTCTTCGCGCTTGCTATCGCCATTAAGACCTACTTTCAAAAAATCGCCGACCCGGCAGACATTGCGTCAACCGCGGGGGTTGGATTCACCATTAATCATATCGCTGCGGTTATACTGCCTGCTGCGCTTGGCGTGGTGTGGTTGGTATCGCCCGCGGCGGTATTCCTCGTGGGCAGCGGCATGGCGGTCTTGTCGTTATTGCTATCAATGAACATTCCGACTCATCCCGCCCCGGGCAATGAGGTGATTGTAACGCCGCGCCTCGCATTCGCCCCACGGTAACCAACAATGGCGAACAACGCGACCCGGGCTAAGGCTCAGGCTGCCTGTTGCTCCATGTCCGGCGCGTATTCGCCGCTCGCGGCCGCGCCGTTCATACGCGCCCGATGCGACACCACCTTTTGCGCGCGCTCGACGTTTTCGGCCTTTCCACCCCAGGTCTCCATCGCCGCCGCCTGTAGTGCGCGTCCATAGGAGAACGTCACCGCCCACGGCAGTTTCTTACCGAGTCGATTCATCGCATTCAAGTGAGCCGTCGCTTCTTCATCGCTCTGTCCGCCAGACAGAAACGCGATTCCCGGCACATCCGCGGGTACGGTTTCCTGCAAACAACGCACCGTCTGTTCAGCAACTTGTTCAATGGTAGCTTGCTGCACGCAGTCTTTGCCGGGAATAACCATGCTGGGCTTGAGAATAATTCCGGACATCATCACGCCCTGCTCCGTAAGCTGTGCAAACACCATTTGCTGTACATCTCGGGTCACCTCAAAACAACGCTCGATCGTGTGGTCGCCGTCGATCAGCACTTCGGGTTCGACAATCGGCACCATATCTGCCTCCTGGCACAAGGCGGCGTAACGAGCTAGACCATGGGCATTTGCCATCGAACACGCCGGGCTCGGCATGCCCGCGCCGATGGTGATGACGGAGCGCCACTTTGCAAAGCGGGCTCCCATCGCTGCGTACTCGGCGAGCCTCTCTCGTAAACCGTCAAGACCTTCCGTAACTTTTTCGTCACCGTGCCCGGCCAACGCTTTGGCCCCCGCATCCACCTTAATTCCCGGAATGATTCCTTGCTGCTGCAGATGCACGGCAAACGGCGTGCCGCTAAGCGTCGATTGGCGCAGCGTCTCGTCAAACAAAATGGCGCCGCTGATATATTTACCGAGTCCCGGTGTCGTCACGAGCATATCCCGATACGAGCGGCGATGTTCCGCGGTACAGGGAATTCCGAGTTTCTCGAACCGCTTGCTGCAAGTCGGCGTGCTTTCATCCATCGCCAGGATACCCCGACCTGGAGCCGCCATACCCTGTGCGGTCTGTTGCAGTTTTTCAATATTCATCGTTCGCCTCCGTTTCTCAGCAAAAATGTATACAAATTAAAATTCTGCCAGACATTTTAACCCCGGTTGCACCGACATCAATATACGCCGGCACCGACCCGCACGATACGCATCGTATTAGTACCACCGGTGACCCCGCTCAAGTCGCCCTGGGTAATGATAATCCGGTCGCCATCACGCACCGCGCCGACCCGCACCAACTCCGCAATTGCCTCGCGCGACATTGCGCGATCGTCCTGGCCTTTTGCGGTAAAATCGATCGGATAAACACCACGATACAACGCCACACGCCGCTGTGTCGCCCGGTGTGTCGTGACCGCATAGATCGGTATTCCCGAGACCATCCGGGACATCCATTTCGCCGTCGCCCCGGATTCCGTTAAAGCCAATATCGCCGTAACATCGTAATGGCTTGCCGCATACATCGTGGACATCGCGATTGCTTCTTCGGTTTTTTCAAAATGCGCGTCGATGCTGCGGTTAAGAGTGATTAGATCCTGGTGGCGCTCCGCGCCGCGGCAGATACGGTCCATCGCCTCCACCACCTTGGCCGGGTGCTTACCGATTGAAGTTTCCGCCGACAACATTACCGCGTCAGTGCCATCGAGCACGGCATTGGCAACATCCAACACCTCGGCACGAGTCGGCTGCGGATTTTCCACCATCGATTGCATCATCTGGGTCGCGGTGATGACGACCCGATTACGCATCCGCGCATCACGAATTATGCGCTTTTGCACACCGGGTAGCTCGGCGTCGCCGATCTCGACTCCGAGATCGCCGCGCGCAATCATGACCGAATCGGCCGTGTCGACAATCTCATCAATATTCTGTATCGCCTCGGCGCGCTCGACCTTAGCCATAATCCCACCCCGACCGCCGGCGGCGTGAAATAGCTCCCGCGCGATTTGCACGTCCGCGGCGTTGCGCGCAAACGACACCGCCAAATACTCCGCATCGAGCCGGCCCGCCAGTTTGATGTCCTCGTGATCCTTTGCAGTCAGGGCCGCCGCCGACAGACCTCCACCCTGACGATTGATTCCTTTGTTATTGGACAGGATCCCACCGGTTACGACCCGGGTTCGAATCTCGTCGTTCTCCACCGCCTCTGTCTGCAACACGATATTCCCATCATCCAATAGCAACATATCGTCGCGCTTCACATCCCGCGGCAGGTCGCGGTAGGTGACCCCGACCCGTTGCGCATCGCCGGCATCGGGCGCCAAACCTGGGTCCAGATAAAACACTTCGCCTTCGGTCAGTGTTATCGGACCATTGCGAAAACTCTCGATGCGGATCTTCGGGCCTTGTAGATCAGCCAGAATTCCGATCGGGCGACCGTGGGCTCGAGCGTGTTGGCGTACCATCTCGACCCGCCGCACATGGTCCTCGGCGTCACCGTGCGAGAAATTCACCCGGGCGACATCCAAGCCCGCGCCAATCAATGCATCTAACTCTTCCGTTGGGTCTGTGGCCGGCCCCAATGTCGCCACAATTTTAGTTTGACGGAGCATAGTCTGTAGTAATTATCCGTGGACTTAAGGGCTTATCCAACAGATATAGTCCGACCCGCATGCGCGCCGCGTTGCTCGAGAACCTGGACCGCTGGTAGCGGCTTACCTTCAAGAAACTCCAGAAACGCGCCACCGCCAGTCGAGATATAGGAAATATCATCGGCCACGCCAAATTGTTCGATAGCCGCTAGCGTATCACCGCCGCCGGCGATACTGAATGCCGGGCTGGCCGCCACCGCTTGTGCCACAGTCTGGGTGCCGGCCGCGAATTGTGGAAACTCGAAAACCCCGACCGGGCCGTTCCAAACAATCGTACCGGCCACCCGTAAACTCCCCGCAATTCGACTAGCGGTGCGTGGGCCAATATCCAGAATCATATCGTTTGCGCCTAGTGCGCCAATCATCTTTTGTTGCGCCGTCGCCGCGGCACTGAACTCGCGAGCCGTAATCACATCTTCGGGCAGCGGAATAGTGGCGCCGTTACGTTGCGCTCGCTCCATGAGTTGTCGCGCACTATCCAAAAAACTCGGCTCCGCAAGGGATGCACCTATTTCATGACCGGCAGCGGCGATAAATGTATTGGCAATACCGCCACCGACGATCAATTCATCAACGAGTCCGCACAGACTATCCAACACCGACAATTTCGTGGATACCTTAGAGCCGCCGACAATCGCCACCAGTGGGCGCACCGGATCCTCAAGCGCTTGACCCAATGCGGTTAATTCACGTACCAACAACGGACCGCCGCAGGCGAGGGGGGCAAATTTTGCAACGCCGTGAGTCGATGCATGGGCGCGATGGGCTGCACCAAACGCATCCATGACAAATACATCGCACAGCGCGGCAATCTGCTGCGCCAAGGAGTCGTCGTTTGCCTTCTCACCAACTTGAAATCGAACGTTCTCCAATAACACCACGGCGGCGGCGCTGTAGTCATCCAGACCGCGCAGCCATTCCCGCGCCAACGGGACCGGTCGGCCGAGCAGTTCAGATAACCGATTCGCAACCGGCTGCAACGAATACCGTGCATCGAATTGGCCCTCAGTGGGCCGGCCGAGGTGCGATAATAAGAGGACCGACGCACCCGCATCCAGCGCCTGCCGGATCGACGGCAAGGCGGCACGGATACGCATATCGCTGCGTACTTCTCCATCTTCGATGGGGACGTTCAGGTCGGCGCGAATTAATACCCGCTTGCCCTCAAGCTCGAGGTCGTCCATGGCCGGTATTCCCACTGCTCTACTCATCGGTCCGGTGCCGAACCGATTTCAACCGGCATTTATCAGTGCAATAGCGGTATCCAGCATACGATTCGAAAACCCCCACTCGTTGTCGTACCACGAACACACTTTAACGGTATTGCCATTGACCACGCGCGTCATCGACGCGTCGTAGGTCGACGACACCGGATCGTGGTTAAAGTCCACCGATACCAGCGGTGCATCGTTATAGGCGAGAATGCCCCGCAATGCACCGTTTGATGCATCACGCATAATCTGATTGATCTCGTCCACCGACGTATCACGAGCGGCATGAAAAGTTAGATCCACCAGCGATACATTTATCGTCGGCACGCGAATTGCGAACCCGTCCAGTTTGCCATTGAGTTCGGGGAGCACTAATCCAACCGCAGCAGCCGCCCCAGTCTTGGTGGGAATCATCGATTGAGTAGCGGATCGAGCCCGGCGCAGATCGCTATGGTAAACGTCGGTCAATACCTGATCGTTGGTATAGGCATGAATCGTTGTCATAATACCGGCTTTCAGGCCGATCGCATCGTGCAACGGTTTGACTAATGGCGCAAGACAGTTTGTGGTACAGGAGGCATTCGATATTACCGTGTCGGACGCACGTAACACGTCATGGTTAACCCCATAAACGATGGTTGCATCGATATCCTTACCTCCGGGCGCGGAGATAATGACCTTCTTTGCTCCAGCCGCGAGATGCGCGCCGGCTTGTTCTTTAGTCGTGAATAAGCCAGTGCATTCCAACGTAACATCGACCTCTAAGTCGGCCCACGGTAACTTTGCCGGATCACGTTCTGCCAACACGCGGACGCGGTCGCCGTTGACCACAATTTGGTCATCTTGTACCGATACATCAGCATCAAACCGGCCATGCGCGGTATCGTACTTGAGCAAGTGGCCATTGGTTGTGGCGTCACCGAGGTCATTAACGGCAACGATGCGAATCTCATCGGTGCGCTGTGCCTCGTATAGCGCCCGAAAAATATTGCGGCCGATACGGCCAAATCCATTAATAGCTACGTTAATTGCCATCGATAGTCTCCAAGATAATTAGTCTTCACCCGTCGGCGATGCTCGGCTGATGCTGCCACGAATGCTGGGTTGTAATATCCGGGCAGCCGGTAATAGCATCCGGCTTAAGCCGCGATAAGCTCATTGACGGCGGCCACGACCCGCTCGGCACTAAATCCAAAATGTTCGAAAACGGCCTCGGCAGGCGCCGATTCACCGAATGAGTCGATTCCCAATACGCGACCATGCAAACCTACATACTTGAACCAGAAATCTCGCACCCCCGCTTCCACTGCCACGCGTGCGGTAACCGAGTTGGGTAACACCGTTTCCCGGTACTCCGAATCCTGGCACTCGAAGGCATCGGTCGACGGCATCGAGACGACGCGAATGTGTCGCCCTTGATTCGTCAACTCACTGGCCGCGGCCATTGCCAACCCGACTTCGGAACCGGTCGCGATAATAATCGCTTCCGGCGTACCGTTACAGTCCTGCAGCGTATACCCGCCGCGCCCGATCGCGTCGATCTGTGCCGCGCTGCGTTCCTGAAATGGCAATCCTTGCCGCGACAGCAGCAAACACGTCGGTCCGTTGTCGCGCTCGATAGCGGCTCGCCAAGCGACCGCGGTTTCCGTGGTGTCACACGGTCGCCAAACAGACATGTTAGGAATGAAGCGCAGCGTGGCGGCCTGCTCCACCGCTTGGTGGGTCGGCCCGTCCTCTCCCAAGCCGATCGAATCGTGAGTGAATACAAAAATGCTCGGCACCCCCATCAACGCGGCCATGCGCAATGCGTTGCGGCCGTATTCCGAGAAAATCAGAAATGTGCCGCCATACGGGATGAAACCGCCGTGTAACGCGATGCCGTTCATGGCCGCAAACATCCCAAATTCGCGCACACCGTAGTACACATAGTTTCCTGCCGGGTCGGAGCGGCTAATGGCGTTTGACTCTTCCGACATCGTGAGGTTGGAACCGGTCAGGTCGGCCGACCCACCGATCAGTTCCGGTAATAACGGACCGTATTGATTCAGCATCATCTGTGACGCCTTCCGGGTCGCCAGTGATTGGGCTTCAGCGTCTGCGCGCCGCTGTACATTATCGGCGTGCTGCGCCCAAACGTCTGGTAAACGTCGCTGTATACGGCGTTCGAATTCCGCTGCCAACCGCGGATACTCCTCCGCGTATTCTGCATAGCGCTGCGACCACTCCGCCTCGGCAGCGGCGCCGACCGAGCGTGCATTCCACGCCGTGTAAATACCCGCTGGCACCTCGAACGGCGCGTGAGGCCAACCGATACGTTCGCGCACCAATGCGACTTCCGCTGCACCGAGCGCCGCACCGTGGCTGGTTTCCTTACCTTGCTTATTAGGAGAACCCCAACCGATTATGGTCTTACAACACAGCAAACTCGGCCGCTCGGACTGCGCATGGGCCGCGCGTATCGCCGCGCCGACCGCTTCTGCATCGTGGCCATCGACACCCGGCACCACATGCCAGCCATAGGCGCGAAAGCGCTCGGCCGTGTCATCGGTAAACCAATTCGCGGTTTTGCCGTCGATCGAAATACCGTTGTCGTCGTAGATCGCGATGAGCTTGCCTAGCCCCAACGTCCCCGCGAGTGAGCACACCTCGTGGGAGACGCCTTCCATAAGACATCCGTCGCCCACCAAAACATACGTGTAGTGATCCACTACCTCGTGACCGGGTTGGTTAAATTGGGCCGCCAAAACCCGCTCCGCTAGTGCCATTCCTACCGCATTAGCAAGACCTTGACCTAGAGGCCCGGTCGTGGTTTCGATGCCCGGCGTATAGCCGTATTCGGGATGTCCGGGAGTCTTTGAATGTAATTGCCGAAACTGCTTGATATCATCGATGGACAGGTCGTAGCCGCTCAGGTGCAACAACGCGTAGTGCAGCATCGAACCGTGGCCATTAGACAGAATGAATCGGTCGCGGTTGGTCCACGCCGGATTGCCCGGATTGTGGCGAAGAAAATCGTTCCATAGAACTTCGGCGATATCGGCCATGCCCATCGGCATCCCCGGGTGCCCACTATTTGCGCGCTGTACCGCATCCATACTAAGCGCGCGGATCGCGTTGGCTTTGTCACGGCGGCTCGGAACCGCGGGCTGTACGCTTGCCGACAACTATCTATCCTCTGTTGAAAACTGGCTATTGATTGGCGGATCGAATGTGACACGACACCCGTGCGTCACCCGGCGTACTTCGGTAACAGACCAAACCTGCTGTGGCCCAAACGCCTGGCAGCATTCGCGGCGTGACTATGCCCCTACTGTAACGCAAATACTAGGGTCCACCCCAAAAAAGCCGCGCGCCGCGAAATTACGCACAGCGGTTCGAAGACGCGCCTATTACTTAGTGGGTACGTCGGTATTTTCCGACGGTAACGTCTGCGCTTCCTGGTCCGGTACGGCGGTGCCCGCAGCGCCCGCATCCACATCCGCATCCACATCCGCATCCACATCCGCATCCACATCCGCATCCGCATCCGCATCCGCATCCGCATCCGCATCAAGCATCGCACGAACATGCGCGAGTAGGTCGGCACGCTGATAGGGCTTAGTCACATAGGCATTGGCGCCCAATTCCAGCGCCTTTTGGCGGTGCTTCGGCCCAGCGCGCGAGGTAATGATCACGATCGGAATGTGTGCCGTGCGAGGGTTAGAGCGCACTCTTTCTGTGAGTTCGTAACCGTTCATACGGGGCATTTCGATGTCGACGAGCATGACATCGGGAAGTGTCGCATCGAGTTGTTCCATTGCATCGAGTCCATCCTTGGCCGTTGTTACCCGAAATCCTTGCTTTTCGAGGTCTCGGCGCGTCACTTTGCGCACCGTCAACGAGTCGTCCACAACCATGACCAACGGCAGTGCCGGTTCGAGTTGGCTCGGCACAACCGGAGCAATCGCCGCTGGCCGGCTGCCGTGGGTTTCCCATAGCTCGGGAATATCCAGAATCAACACCACGCGTCCATCGCCAAGAATTGTGGCGCCGCCGATGCCGGCAATATTACCGAGCTTCGGACCTAACGGTTTCACCACGATTTCACGTGTATCGAAAAGATCGTCCACCACGACGGCGATATCTTGTGCTCCCATCCGGGTCAGCAAAATCGTGGCCTTGCCGTGCTCTGGGGCTTGTAGCGGCAACTGCAGGTATTCGGCAAGCCACATCGATGGATAGCGTTGGTCTTCAACGGACAACCATTCGCGCCCTGCGATTTCCGCCGCGGAGGCTTTTACAACTTTGCTGATCAAGCGGGCTGGGATCGCGAAAACCTGGCCGGCCGCGCTGACCAATAATGCATGCGTAATCGAGAGATTAACCGGCACACGAATGGAAAATGTCGCACCACGTCCACGTTCGCTACGCACCGTAATCGACCCGCCGAGACGCCGCACTGCATTGTTCACGACATCCATGCCTACCCCTCGCCCGGATAGCTGGGTGACGGCGGCGGCAGTGGAAACGCCCGGCATCACCAATAGCTGGATGATTTCGTCGTCCGCAATCTCCGCGCCGGCCGCGAGCCCGGCCGCGCGTGCTCGGGCTCGAATCGAATCGAAATCCAAGCCCGCACCGTCGTCGCTAAAGTCGATAATTACCTCACCGTCGTCTTCCCGGCAGGCTACCTCGATCTGCGCCATTGAGGGCTTTCCGATTCGGGTGCGTTGCTCAACGGGCTCGATCCCGTGTGCGACCGCATTACGGATCATATGCTCCAAAGGTCCCAACAATGGCTCCAACACATTCCGATCGATTTCCACGTCGGCGCCACTCACCGTAAGGTCGGCCTGCTTATTCAATTCCCGCGCGGTCTGCCTAACGATATGCCGCAACCATGGCACCTGAGTTGCAAACGACACCATCCGCGTGCGAATAAGTCCATCTTGGAGTTGTGACGTAATCTGGGCTTGATGCTGCAGCATCGTGTCCGCCACCGATGCGAATTGATCCAGGCCGGATTGAATTGCGACGAGATCATCCAAACTTTCCGACATGCTCCGACTCAGCGTTTGCATTCGCGTATAACGGTCGAACTCGAGTGGGTCGAAATCTGCCTCCGGCAAATTGTTATCCCGCGCGCTCGCGCGGGACGAGATGCGCGACTCGGCTTCGATTTCCAATTCCCGCAGCTGATCTTTGAAGCGGGTCACGTTGGTACGTAGTTCTCGCAAATTTTCCTTCGCCTCGAGCAGTTGCTCCTGCAACCGGCTGCGCGATACGCTGACCTCGCCGACGAAATTTACCAGCGTGTCGAGGGTGTCTATGCCAACTCGAACTTGATCGGGTCCGGCATCCGTCGCAATCGACCGTGGCGCGGTGCCGAGGTCAGGCGTTTCCCCAGCGACGCTGTGCGCCGTCACCGCCGGCGTGGGCACCGGAAGTGCCGGGTCGGCGGCAATCGCCGGTTGTGCAGTATCCGCCGCCGCCTGCATCGAACTCGCCGACGCCATGATGCGACTGCTTAGCGCTGTCAATTCAGATCGGGTCGTAGACGCATCGTCGGTATCGATTGCCATCGATAGGGAATCGTGGACTTCCTCCAGCAACGCGAGCAACGGAACCTCGAGAATCGACGTACTTGCGGACAAGTGCTCCAGCAAACTTTCGGTATGGTGGCTGACATCGGCAACGGCTTGAACGTTGGCAGCCAACGCACCACCTTTGAGCGTATGCAACTCGCGCCGCAAGTCGTTAAGACGACTCTGGTCCACACCTTGCGACTGGCAAGAAGTAATCGTACGGTTGACGCGAGATAAGATATCTACCGCCTCTTCCTTGAATACTCGCCGCATTTCAAGATCTTCGTCGACTACGTCGGGCGCCGCGTCCACCGCTGCGTATCGCGCCTCGAATTCGGTCGCGATCGCCGCGAACTCCGCGTCCAAATCTTCCGGTACGGACGGATCCTGGTTCAACCGATCGATAGTGCGAGCAATTAGGCCGTGTAGATCGTCAAGCCGTTTAAGATCGCCCGCATCCAGCGACGCATCGCGGCTCAACAACACCTGTAATACCCGATCCAAACTCGCGCTGGCATTGGACATCTGCTCCAACCCCATCGAGCGGGCGCTACCCTGCAAAGTGTGCGCAGACCGTACTAAGTCGTCCGTCACCAAGCATTCGCCAGCCTCACGGCCGCTTTCAACATGATCCCTTATCACCCGCAAATGGCCTAGCGTCTCGCTCACGAAAATTCGCACCACGGTATCGTCCAACGACTCAGTGTCGGCATCGTCCGGCGCGGCGGCCATCGTTGCACCGTCGGTCGACAGTAGTTCGTCGGCTCCCCGGCGCCACGTCTCCAAGTCGATAGCGTCATCGCCTGCCACCAACCTCTCGAGCGCATTTGTGGCGTCAGACACAAATCGATGCAGAGCTTCGTCGGCTTGCAGGAAGCCAGCAATTACTTTGTTCAGCACGTTTTCGACGAACCAACTCAACTCGGCGATCGTGCTCGCCCCTGCTAGGCGTCCACTGCCCTTGAGGGTGTGAAAATACCGACGCAGGTCTACCAACGCACCATCCTGGTGCTTGTCAGCCCGCCATTCCCCATGCAAGCGATCGATGGCCGGCAACGCTTCGCGGGTCTCTTCGAGGAAGATCTGCATGATCTCATCTTGGGATATGCCGTCATCATCGGCCTCAATGCCCGTATCGCCGTCCGCCGCTTCGACCACCGCCGGTTTCATTGCGTCGGCAGGCCGGGTATCGAATCGCGCACACAGGTCGGTCAGCGTTTGCAATGACCGGCGTAGCATTGCCTCGATTTCTTCGCCTAGGAACCCGACGTCATCCGAGACGATATCGAGCAAATTATTCACCTCGGCCACGATTCGACCGATGCGCACCTCATCCCGCGTGTCCGCTACCACGGCGATATCCCGCAGTCCTTGTCTCAGGCCACGGAATGCGGGACCGTCGGCGGCGTCTTCCAACCATGCGTCGAGTTGCGTATGCATTTCGGCCAGCACCGTCGCGACTTCAATGTGGCTGATTCGCCGTCCCGATATCGAGGCGTGCATCTCCCGCATAGCGCGATCGATCAGCGTACCGATGTTCTGGCGCCCCTGCTCTAATCCGGACACATAAGCTTCCGCGCTGCCGACCGCGACGGCCAATGCATCGATAACTTCGGGCGTTGGTTCCAACTTGCCTGCGTGAATATCGCGGATAGATTGACTTCCCACTGCCACCATTTCCGCGGCTCGACGCTGCCCGAGAATGTCCAACGCGCCTTGTACCTGATCCAAATACGCCGGGGTTTGGTCGAGTACATCCATGACCGTGACGTCGCGCGAATAAATCTCCAGCGCCTGCTCGACGTTATTGAGATTGACCCGGGTCTCCCCTGCGACCACCGACAGCAGGTGTTTCAGTTCCGCATTCGTCCACTCCGGCGCGATATCTTCCGGCTCTTCAAGGTCGACGAGGGACTCGCCACTCACAACGTTGCGCAATGAACGCGCCCGACTGTCGGCCTGCTCCTGCCAGTCTGATTCTTGGGTATATCGGCCCTTTGCCGTGTTCTCTAAAAACAACAACGCTGCCGCCATATACAACGACGCACGGTTGAAATCGATCGCTCCTTGTTGTCTTAGCACGCGGCCTGCGGCTTGTAACTCTACAATCAAATCGATAACCGGCCGCAGTTCGTGACGCCGCGCGACTTCCCGTATCGATAACAGGTGGTCCTCCAGCGATTCCAACACCTCGGGCACATGCGCATTCGGCGTAAAATAGCGGCTGAGTAATTCCTGTGCCTGCACGATATCGGTGCGAGCATCATGGCCAAATCCGCGTAGCGCCTCGTTGAATTGCTCATTGCTCTGACCGACCACCAACGCGGCATCCGCTTGTTTGCCGAACAGTGCGTCGAGCTCGAAGCTGCTACGGATTTCGGCAATTCGAGGGCCGCCCTGAGTCGCACGACCGATCTCGAATAACAAGGCTTTGATGAGCGATTCCGGCGGCTCACGAATCAAAGCGGCCTCTCCGTCTTCGACCAACTGCCGCAGCTGCTGATCGATCCTCCCTAACAACGCCTTGCGTTCATTGGAAGGCGGTATACCGCCTTCCAACAAACCCTCAAGGAATGCGCTCGCAACCCACCAAATTTGCCGGACCGTCGCGAATCGCGACACCGCATCGAGGATATGCAGATTCTCGGCCAGTTGTTCGAGCGCCTCGCGCCGAGTCGGATCTCTAAGCCAGCTCAGCAACGCGGTCTGGTAGCCGCGACGAACGTGGTGGGCGCGCTTCCGAAATTCTTCATCACCAAACCGCTCGCGCGGGGCGTTATCACTGGCCGCGGGCGGATACACCGAAACGTCGGGCGCGAACAATTCGAACTCAGTCAATTCCGGCACGTCGCGGCCCGATCGCAGTCGATTCAGTTCCGGCACGAGCTTCAACGGTACATCGGCGTAACCCAATTGCAGTTGATCCAGATGTTGGCGTAGCGTGGTCTGGCCGTAACGCACGAGAGCAATCTGCGCCTCGGGATCGACCTCCGCACGCACCATCGCTTGGGCCAGTGCCTCGATTTCCTTGGCCAGCATAGCTGCGCCATCGAGTTCGACCATTTGCAGGGTGCCGACTACTTGGTGCAGATCCGCCACGAACGAACGCAATGGGGTGACATCCGTCGGGCTGGTTGCGAACTGCTCAAGCTTAGAACCCGCATGCGACAACGAATCGTCGATCTCGGTTCGGACCCAACCCAGCGTGCCTGGGTCAATGCGGGGAAGCGTGCTCATCGCCGCGTATTATGCACAGATTGAGCGCCTATGCGTCGTGGCGTGGTCAGCTGGACCTAATCCGGGAGGCGAAATCCGCTAACCGATTGCGCCAACTCGCGCGCTAAGGCGGCCAACCGTTCGACCGAAGTCGCGGTTTGCCGAACGCCCTGCGACGCTTGCTCGGTAGTCTTCCGAATCGACGCCATCCCGATTGATACGTCCCGCCCGGACACCGATTGGCGGTTCGCAGTTTGTGCCATACTGCTGATGATTTTCGAGAGCTGCTCGGACACCGATTCGATTTTGGCCAATGCTTGGCCAGCGCTATCCGCAAGCTTGGTACTCGCGACCGCCCCGGCCGTAGCTTCCTCCATGGAAATCACCGCTTCCTTGATATCGCCTTGAATAGTCTGGATCAACTCGGCGATTTCTTTGGTAGCTTCCGCCGAACGATCTGCCAAGCGCTGTACTTCGTCGGCGACGACCGCAAAACCACGGCCAGCATCGCCAGCCATCGTAGCTTGGATCGCAGCATTCAGAGACAATACATTGGTTTGGTCACTTAGATCGTCGATCAGACTCACGACTTCATTGATTTGTTGTGAGCTTTCACCGAGCCGCTTGATTCGTTTTGCGGTCTGCTGAATTCTATCGCGCATCTCGTCCATGCCACGTATTGTTTCTCGCACCGATGTGGCGCCGCGTTTTGCTAACTGCATCGAACCTTGCGCAACTTCGGCGGATCGCTTCGCCTCGATGGACATGCCCTGCATCGAAGCCGCCATCGTTTGCACCTGTGCCGCAGCCGCCGCGATATCTCCCACCTGCGCATCGCTCGCCGCCGCAACTCGATCGGCAATATCGCGAGTATGTCCGGACTCTGTGGCAACCTCTTGGGAGGCATCGTTAATGCGTTCGACCAGGTTGCGCATTTCGCGTACGGCATAGTTGACGGAATCGGCGATCGCACCGGTAATTTGATCCGTCACTTCGGCTTCAACAGTAAGATCACCGTCGGCGAGACTGCTCATCTCGTCCAGTAACTTGAGGATGGCGTCCTGGGTTTGGCGGTTTTCATCGTTACTCAACGCAATGCGATCTTTCGCATCCATGATAATGGCGCGACCCAAGAGCAATAACAAACCAATAATCGATAACCCAAATATCCACGGCAGGCTACTGATAACCCGGTTCGCAGGAACCTCGCGATAGCCAGATATTAATCTTTCAATACTATCCAGGAACGCGTCGCTGTCGGCACTTACAATTTGTGCAGATTCATGGGCCACCAAGAAATCGCTGACATTCTCAAACAACAGTGTCAACGCCTGTTGTAATTCAGCAAATGTTGCATCCACCGCATCTAAATAGCCGCGGACTTTCTCCGATCCTTTATCACGGAGATCCTGGGCAGTACGTGCGAACAACTCGGTATCGTCACCAATTTGGGTCACCGCCACCGATGCCCCAGCGGCTCCCAGCGAAAATTGATTGACGTTACGCGCGATCCGCTCCACCAACGTGCGCTGGCGGCCCGCTTCATTAATCATCGCCGCGGGTGCTTGTTCGCGCACCAATGCCTCGACAACCCGGTCAGATTCAGCCAGTAACAATGGTGCCAAACCAACGGCCACGCCGGATTGCCGGCGCACCGCAAACAATTGCGGGGTATTCTCGATGACGAGATTGGTTTTATCCCGTATCGTCTCCCAGATTACCTTGGATGCCGCCAGCAGTGGCCGCAGGGACTCGGGACTCGGTTCCAGGGCCGTGCCAGGTTGGCCCTTTTCGAGCACGCCGAATGCTTGGGTCAATGTATCGCGAGCGCGCACCACATCGGCCAGCGCAGCTTCGTCGCCCGACACTGCGATGTTCAAGTCCTTTGCGAGTTTCTGCGATTGAACCAACATCTGCGATGCGACGCCGATGTACCGTGATTGCTCTGCGCCTTGGCGAAACGCTAACGTTTGGAAAACCACTAGTCCGGCGATTGCGCCCACCAGAGCCATTATCAGAAACGTAGAATTTCTAAATAGCCGATTCAATGGCCGCGGCCCTGAGGTCGATGTAGCAACACTCGGTACAGCGGGCGCTGCGTCCGGCCCGGGAATCGCCGATGTGGCTGGCTCGGGCTCGACGTCGGACGCCTGTTGCGCATGGGATATCGGAACGACTTTCGCCATAGCCGGTCAGGCCACAAACTCCTGAAACCGTGACTCGGCCGCAAGCCGGCGCAGATCAAACAATCCCCAGCACATACCTTCGGCCTCCATAGCGCATTGCAGAAATGGACGTAACACGGGGTCAAAATCAGCAACGGTGGCCGATTCAGCCGCTGTGCTGAACTGGCGCATACCGAGCACTTCGTTGGTTAATACCCCAAGCGGTGCATCATTCACATTGATAACAATTAAACGCATGCCGCGCCGCACCGAAACCGCAGTTTTATCAAAGTAGCTTGCTAAGTCCACCACCGGCAACAAACCACCGCGAATGTTGGTCACTCCTTTTATCCACGGCTTCACAAACGGCAGCGGAGTAATACTCTCACAATCGACTAATTCGCCGACTTGCTCGATTGGGACCGCCAGACAAATTCCGTCCAATTTGAATGCTAACGCGCGTACAGCTGGTTGCAATTCGGGCAGCGCATGCTGCGCCACACCGTCAGCACGAATCTCCGGCCCCTGACTCATTGTCTACTGCCAGCCCAACGCGCTGCGGTCCGCTTTTGAGATTCGCGGCATGGGATTGGATGGTAACAGCATAGCGGTGCGCTCCTAGGCTCGACTGACTGCACGGACAACGATTCGAGATTCAGTCTGAAGGGTTTGCGATTGCTCGAAGACGCTGTGCAGTATCCTCCAAATGTATGCCGCATCATACGATCAACACCAACTGGCAATTTCCATTCGCTTGCCAGCCTGGCCAGATCGACTCAGAGCGTCTCAATCTTCTTGATTAGCATATCTTCTGTGACCGGCTTGACCAAGTAGTCCGCTGCTCCCTGCCTCATACCCCAAATCTTGTCAGTCTCCTGCGATTTGGAGGACACCATTACTACCGGTATCTGCGCTGTCTCCGGATCACGCGACAGCGTTCGAGTTGCTTCAAAACCATTCATTTCCGGCATGACAATATCCATCAGTATGAGATCCGGCCGTTCGGATTTCGCGGTGCTTATCGCATCGGCGCCATTGGTAGCAGCCAGGGCCTGGTATCCGTGCTTACGCAAATAACCGGTAATCAAATGAAGATCAGTCGGCGAATCATCCACCACCAGTACGCGTTCAATAGACATCGCTCGCCTCCTCGTCCTACCACACAATCATCGACACAGCCCCGAGACGCACCTATTGAACTCCTCGCTCGGCTTAGAGACTTGCGGAACGCCATAAGCGTCGCACAATGATATCGGCCAGCAGCGAGGACCCGCGTCAGTGCGTGACCGGCACAGCAACATGCTGATCTATCGCGCGCAGCAAGTCTTGTCGCGTGAACGGCTTGTTGATGTGCGCATCGGATCCGGCGATGCGCCCGCGAGCCCGATCGAATAACCCATCTTTGCTGGATAACATGATCACCGGGGTTTTTCGAAATCGCCAGTTGTTTTTGATCAACGTGCAGGTTTGGTAGCCGTCGAGCCTCGGCATCATAATGTCGACAAATATAATGTCGGGCCGGTGGTCGGCAATTACCGACATCGCCTCATAACCATCCGCCGCGGTCAGCACTTCGAATCCCTCGGGTTGCAGCAACGACGCGGTGGTACGCCGAATCGTGTTGCTGTCATCGATTACCATGACCTTAATTGCCTTAGCGGCGCTCACATCGCTCGAATCAAGACCGCTGGCGGCGTCTCCCACAGCGGGAGTTTGTGCTTCAATCGGTTTCGATGAGTCGCTACGATTCGCGTCCATAATATACTTAGGCTGGGTGCTCCGGCCGGCTAATGAGTTGGATCGCTATAATAATGTCTTTTGCGGCTAAATTTACATACATACTCACAATTCTAGTAAAAGATGGCGGTTCCACCAGGGCACTAAAGCGTTTTTCGTCTATAGACTACAATGTACAAACCCTTTGGGCCGATTCTCGGCCGGTCGGGCTGAGTCCTAAATTCTCCGATTCGGCGATGTGATTGCCCGTAGTAACGGGGGACGAAACCCGCCGAGGCGGGTCAAATCGGCCAGTAACGGCTGCGGCGGTATTGCTGCCGCGGTAGCGAGATTGATGCATAAATGCGCCAGCCGACGATTTATCCGAGGTCTTTTGGTGTAGCCGGCCCCGGAAACCCGCGGCCTCTAATATGATCATATGGACTTAGCGTACGATTTTGGGGGATTTACACGCGGTGACCGCCTCGGACTCTCTATTTTCGGGTCGATCCTCATGCATATGTTCGTAATCCTCGGGATTTCCTTCACCGTACCCGTAATTATTCCGCAGCTGGATCGATTACCTACGCTGGACATCACTCTGGTCAACACCCGTAGCGACGAGGTGCCGGAAAAGGTCGATTATCTGGCCCAGGCCAACCAGGACGGCGGCGGTGATACCGATCTGATGCGAACTGCGAAAAGCCCGTTGCCGCTAACTACCCTGCCGTCGAACGTGCGGGAACCTGCCAAACCGCAATTGCAACCCGACGCGCCACAACATGTGCAAGTACCGCAGCCCGAGGTGCTCGCGAAAATAAACCCCGAGCAGCCCGATCTGCAACTACCGAACCCGGTTCAACCATCGGAATCGCCCGCAGCGACACAGATCAATCTGAGCACCAGCGAGGCCACCAAAATACAGCAAGAACGTGCCAAATTAGCGGCAGAGTTAGCCCAGTTTTGGGACGAGTACCAGAAACGGCCGCGGCGCAAGTTCCTAAGCGCCCGCACCCGGGAGTATAAATTTGCTACTTATATGGAGGCGTGGCGGGCCAAGGTTGAGCGGATCGGAAATCTGAATTACCCGGAGTCGGCCAAACGCGACGGCCTAATCGGCACTCTTATTCTCGATGTGGCGATAAATCCCGATGGCACGATCAACGAGATACAGATAGAACGGGCGTCACCGCACAAGACCCTAAATGACGCGGCGAGGCGAATTGTTAAGCTGGCGGCACCATTCGAAGCTTTCCCTGAAGATATCCGCGCCGAAGTCGACATACTCCACATTACCCGCACCTGGCAGTTTATTCGCGGCAACCGTTTAACCAGTCGGTAACGGATTGGCGTACTATGTATCACGCAGTGATAAGAGGAGCCATAATTGCGCTCGACGAGCCTTGTCTGTGTGTCATTTCTCATCGATACTTCGGCCACCATGTCCGCAATTCCAAGCTTAGCTAATCACTTCTTGATCGCGATGCCGACGTTGGCCGATCCAAACTTCGAGCGGACCGTCACTTTGATTTGCCAACACAACGCCGACGGCGCTCTCGGTGTGGTCTTCAACCGCACCACAAACCTGGTCCTCGCTGACATCTTCACGCAGCTCGAACTACCCAACGATAAGACCGAACATGCTGATGAACCGGTGTATCACGGCGGGCCCGTGCAAACCGAATGCGGCCTGATCCTGCACGATGGCGATCGTGAATGGGATGCCACTTTACAGGTTGGCGATTCGCTCAGTCTCACGACATCGCGCGACATATTGGAGGCGCTCGCCACTAATGAGGGTCCTGAACACTGCCTCATGGCGCTCGGCTATGCAGGCTGGGGTAGCGGTCAACTGGAGCGCGAAATTACCGAAAATGCCTGGCTCAGCGGCCCCGCCAAATTCGATATCATTTTCAGCACCCCGATCGAAAAGCGCTGGACCCAGGCGGCGGCATCGATGGGGGTGGACCTTACGACGATGTCGCGCGAAGCGGGACACGCGTGAGACGTTGTCGACAGTCCGCCCAAACAACGACAAGATCGGAATTGGCGACTGACCGTACAACAACCGGGCTCGAATCAAGGTATCCGGGCGACCATTATGGCTAACACCATCGACAACCGTACCTGCCTCGCACTGGATTACGGTCAGCGCAGGATCGGCATAGCGGTCGGGCAGTCCGAGACTGCCACAGCACAGGGCATTGCGACGGTTCGGGTCGGTGTTAACGGCCCTGATTGGGAGTACTTGGCCGAACTGATCGAGACCTGGCGGCCGCAACATCTGGTCGTCGGCCTACCGTTACATATGGACGCAACGGAAAGTCCGATGGCGACCGCCGCGCGCCGCTTCGGCACGGAGTTGGAGCGACGCTTCCAACGACCCGTCATTTATATAGACGAACGCCTGACCTCCGAGTCGGCGGATCGACTCCTGGTTGAGAGCGGCGCGCGACGCTCGCGCCGAGCCGGAAACCGGGATCGCCTGGCGGCGCAACTTATTCTACAAGACTATTTCGATCGGTTTTCCGCCCGCAACGACCAAACGGTGGGCTGTGACCACGCTTGATTCAGACGTCACATCGCTACTGCAAGCGATGGGCTCCCAACTGCGCCCGATGCTGAGTTCCGATCCGCTGTTCGTAGGCATTCACACCGGTGGTGTGTGGCTCGCGCAGCGCTTGTGTCAGCAACTAAACGTGGCCACCTCGATCGGCACCATCGATATTTCGTTTTATCGTGATGATTTCAGCCGTGTTGGCATTCATCCGCAAGTCAAAGCTTCCCATTTGCCCGAACCCATCGACGATCGACATATTATTCTGGTTGATGATGTGTTGCACACCGGTCGCACGATCCGCGCGGCACTCAATGAAATTTTTGCGTACGGTCGACCGAGACGCGTCTCGCTGGCGGTATTGGTAGAACGCGGCGGCCGTGAGTTACCGATCCAACCCGACGTGGTCGCGACCCACATGGAACTTGATCCAGGCGAACACGTAAAACTATTGGGCCCCGAACCGTTAACGCTGCAACGAATGGAGCGCCGGTGAGTCAACGTGATATCCAAATAGACGAGGCCGGCAACCTCGTTCATTTTCTGACACTAGAGGGCTTGTCCCGACCAACCCTCGTTGGCATTCTCGACTTAGCTGAATCGTTTGTCGGCTTTGAGGCGCGCGAGATCAAAAAGGTGCCTTTACTGCGTGGCAAAACCGTCGTCAATCTGTTTTTTGAGCCCAGCACCCGCACCCGCACTACTTTTGAAATCGCCGCCAAACGATTATCGGCCGATGTAATCAATATGAATCCGGCGCGGATGTCCACCAGCAAAGGTGAGACCGTATTGGATACGGTTCGCAACTTGGAAGCGATGCACACCGATATGTTCGTGGTGCGGCATGAATTCAGCGGTACCGCGTATCTGATTGCGTGCCATGTTCCCCCGCATATTCGAATTATCAACGCCGGCGACGGCCGGCACGCGCACCCGACCCAGGCAATGCTGGACATGTTCACCATCCGGCAGCACAAACCCGATTTCGCAAACCTTAGCGTCGCTATCGTCGGTGATATTCTGCACTCGCGGGTCGCCCGCTCGCAAATCCATGCTCTCAACACGCTGGGTGTACCGGATATCCGGGTGATTGCGCCCATGACGCTGTTGCCGACCGAGGTCGAACGCCTCGGCGTGCGCGCCTATACGGATATGGCAAGTGGCCTTGATGATGTAGATGTCATAGTTATGCTGCGTCTACAAATGGAGCGCATGCGGGGCCAGCTTATACCCAGTGAACAAGCATTCTTTCGCTGCTACGGACTGACCGAAGACAAGCTGCAGCAAGCGAAGACGGACGCCGTGGTGATGCATCCCGGGCCGATCAATCGTGGTCTGGAAATCGCGTCATCGGTGGCGGATGGGCCGCAATCTCTTATCCTGCCCCAAGTCACCAACGGCATCGCGGTACGCATGGCAATCATGGCGCAACTCATGGGCGGCGCGGGCCGCAAGGAAGCTGCATGAAGATCGCGATCCGTGGCGGTCGTATCGTCGATCCGGGTAACGACGTGGACGCTGTGTCTGACCTATTTATCGATCGGGGGGTAGTCGCGGCGATCGGTGCCGCTCCTTCCGAGTTCAAGACCAACTCGAACATCGACGCGAGCGACAAGATTGTTTGCCCGGGATTCGTGGATTTGCGTGCGCGCTTACGGGAGCCGGGCCAGGAGCACAAGGCGACGATGGATAGCGAGCTGCGAGCTGCGGTGAGTGCTGGAATTACCTCATTATGTTGCCCCCCAGATACTTACCCGGTCATCGACACCCCGGCCATGGTACATATGGTGCGACAACGCGCCGCCGAATTGCAGTTGACGCAAGTACATCCGCTCGGCGCACTGACTACCGGACTCGCTGGGGAGCGCCTCACCGATATGAGCGCGCTACAGGATGCCGGCTGCATCGGCGTCGGCAATGCCCTGCGGCCGGTCGAGAACACGCTGGTTATGCGTCGCGCCATGCAGTATGCCGCGAGCTTTGATATCACCGTGTTCATCCATGCCCACGATCCTTGGTTGCTGGGTAACGGCTGCGTCCATGAAGGGGAAATCAGTACCCGGCTTGGCTTGCCTGCTATTCCGGAGGCCGCCGAAACCGTCGCGGTTGCGCGTGAGCTCGCTCTAATCGAAACCACCGGGGTGCGGGCACACTTCTGTGAACTATCCTGCGCGCGCGCCGTGGCGATGGTGGCCGACGCGCAGCAACGTGGCTTAGCCGTCAGCGCCGATGTGTCCGCCCACCATTTACATCTCACCGAACACGATATCGGTTTTTTCAATACGCAGTGCCATGTGAGGCCGCCACTGCGCAGCGCCACCGACCGCGATGCCCTGCGCAGCGCCACCCGCGACAACGTCGTGCAGGCAATCTGCTCCGATCATCAACCGCATGAGGTGGATGCCAAACTCGCGCCGTTTAGTGAATCGGAACCAGGAATTTCCGGATTGGAAACTCTGCTGTCGTTGACCTTAAAACTCGTCGCCGACGGTCTGTTGGAATTGCCCCGCGCGCTGGCCGCGATCACCTGCGGGCCCGCGCGAGTGCTCGGTATCGATAGGGGGCATTTGCGCGTTGGTGCCGCGGCCGATATTTGCGTATTCGACCCCGATAGCAATTGGGTGGTAGATCCGGACACTATGTTAAGCCGGGGCCGCAATACCCCGTATTCCGGATGGTCCGTACCGGGCCGCGTTTGTCAAACCTTGATTGCCGGCCGTGTGGTCTACGAGCAACGCTAGCCTGCATATTGCATGAAGGGTTCAAAGTTCAGGGGAAATCGGGCTAAGTA
>JAOTWM010000253.1 GCA_029862885.1 Gammaproteobacteria bacterium | reverse complement strand
ACGTTCCTCGCGTTGCTCCCCGATTCGGTCGTGCGGAGGTCGTCACCGTTGAGGCCGTTCGGACGGTTTCGTACCGAAGCCGGGCGCGTGGAATTAAAGCGCTGTGGGTTGTTACCCTTGGTTAGCATAGCCCGAGTAATGGCATTACAGATCGGATCCGTCGCGCACGCGACACCGGATCGGTTACGGGAAGTCGCGGCGTCGGGTCGCATGGCGACGGTAGATATAGAGCGTTTACTCGGGATTCATTGGCGCCTGTTGACACTGATCCTCAATCAACAGATGGACGATTTACAAGCAGGCATTCGGCCGTCGAACCGGATCGCATTGAATGCACTGGATCGACCGACACGCAAACGGTTGCGAATTGATCTGAAAAGGCTTGAAGAAATCCTGACAGTAGCTCGGAGCACACTGTCTGCGTAATGTTCGCGACGTCACGTCGCGCCGAACGGCGCTGCTAAAACAATTTAGCGATTGAGCCGATGAGCTTGGCGATGCTATGGGCGAATTCGCTTTCTAATGGGAACGACAGCATTCCCATGACCGAATAACCCAGCAACCACGGCATGAGATAAAAACGGGTCATGTAAAAAAACCATGCCACGAACAACGGGACCATCGGGCGTACCAGAAACCCCGGTGTGACCGGACCGAATAACTTCAGCAGCGGATTCGTGGAGCGCACGAAGAAGCGCATAAAAAAGAAGCTGCTGTCCTCGGGCAAGAAGATACCCATCGCGAAGCGACCGATCAGCGTCCACATCACGACGCCGAGCACGTAATCGATGGCTAGTACCCAGACCGGGAGGCCTTCAATCATGTTTCACATTGAACTCGTATTGCATACCTACACGCAAAAAAATGGCCGGGATGGTTGATGCCCACCCCGGCCGATATTACGGATTGTAACTAGTGTGAGGAAGCCAGCACCGTTTCGCCCTTCGGTATGCGGATTTCATCCACCATTGCCTGAGTTTCGGCATCCGGCTCCGGAGTCATGAGCGAGACTACCACCATAGCTACGAGGCTGACCGGCATGCCGATGATACCGAATCGCAGGTGGTCGATACCGATCCACGGCGTCATACCGCCCCACTGCACCATATAGAGATACCAGGTGCCGGCAATAAAACCGCCTGCCATGCCCGCTATAGCGCCGGCTGTGTTGGCCCGTTTCCACCAAATGCCCAACACGATCGGGAAGAATAATCCCGAACACGCGAAGTCGAAGGCCCAGGCCACCGCGCCCAATATCGTGGTGAGTTTCAGACTCGCGACGAAGGCGCCCGCCGCACCCACACCCAGTAGTAGTATCCGCGCCGCGATTAAGCGCGCCCGCGTATCGGCTTGCGGGTTGATGATCTTGTAGAACAGATCGTGGGACAGCGCGTTCGCGATTGCCAGCAACAAACCGTCGGCTGTCGACATCGCCGCGGCCATGCCACCCGCGGCCACTAATCCCGAAATTACGTACGGTAACCCCGCAATTTCCGGCGTTGCGAGCACGACGATATCGCCGCGCATAAAAAACTCATTGATCTGCAGTAGACCATCGCCGTTGCTGTCGATAATTTTGACGAATCCGACGTTACTCCATTTCTGTATCCACTCCAGCGCATTTACCTCCGCGATGGCCTTGCCGATGATACCGGTGGCCAGGTTCGGGTCCAATACCTGCAACTTGGTAAATGTGGCCAGCGCCGGGGCGGTGAAATACAACAGGAAGATGAAAAATAGCGACCATGCTACGGACTGCCGTGCCGCTCGTACCGATGGCGTCGTGAAGTAGCGCATAAGAATATGCGGCAACGATGCGGTGCCTGCCATCATGCACAACACGAGGGTCACGAATCGCCAGCTATCGATCCACGACGATCCGGCCGCGGCATGCGGCACGGTCAGGGCCTTAAGGCCCGCCACAGCTTCAGCAGGTTTCAGTATGCCGACTTGATGCAGTGTTTCAAGTTCGCCGAGCCGCGCCACCGCGTCACCGTAAACAAATTGCGGTATAAGTCCAAACCCCTGTTTGTTAGACATCCAGAACACGGGTACCAAGTACGCGATGATCAACACGATGTATTGAGCTACCTGGGTCCACGTTACCGCGCGCATTCCGCCGAGCATCGAGCACAATAAAATGCCGAGCAGGCCGAACCAAACGCCGACTTCAAACGGTATCTGCAATGCGCGCGAAGCGATTGTGCCGGTCGCGTTGATCTGCGCCGTCACATAGGTGAACGAAGCCACCACGAGGACTACGACTGCGAGAAAGCGCGCCAAGTTGCCGCCATAACGCGTGCCGATGAAATCCGGCACGGTGTAGCAGCCAAACTTGCGTAAGTACGGTGCCATGAGGGCCGCCACCAACACGTAGCCGCCGGTCCAGCCGACCACGAATGCGAGATAGGCATGGCCACCCATATAGATGCCACCGGCCATCGCCACGAAGGACGCACCGGACATCCAGTCCGCAGCCGTCGCCATGCCGTTGAACACCGGGGGTACCTGGCGTCCCGCGACGTAATACGCGTCGACCTGCATGGTACGCGACAGCCACCCGATTCCTGCATAGATGAATACGGTAAAGGAAACAAACAGAATGCCGATGATGTCTGCGGTGACGCCCAGCTTCTCGAGTATCGCCATAAGCGCGACGAAGACGAGAAATCCGCCGGTGTACAGGCCGTAGATCTTCGGTAAGTTATCAATAAAATCGCCTCTCATTTTTTTGTCTCCCCGTTAGTCTTCTTCGGACATGCCGCATTCGACATCGATTTTGTTCTGTGCGCGCACGAACCAGAAAATCAATACCACGAATGCGATGAGAGAACCCTGAGCAGCCATATAGAATCCCAGCGGGAATCCAAAGATTTCACTACCGTTAAGGCTGTCGGCGAACCAATGAACTAGGAATGCGAACACAAACCAAATAATGAGAGTGCGGATCATTAGACTTTTAGTTTTCGCCCAATGAACCTCTTGCATAGAACGATCGGTAGTCATATATGTCTCCCCGTGGCAGTTAATTGACGTCTTCTTATGGATCGTAAAGCAACAAATAACTTGTCCGAATTCAACTGGACCGCGCTATCCTATATGCGCAATCGCTGTTATGCAATCATTATGGCCGTATTTGGCGCCTTGACGCGAGTCGATTGATGTAGACAACTAATTGATTAACATACAAAAAATTACAATTCGGTCGGATGGTATGCGGGGGGTGATGCGGACCTAATCGCTCCCGTTTTTAGAGTATTTCTAACTGCAAGAGGAAAAACCGAAATTTGCCATGAAAATTGCGTGGAATTCCGTTATCGGCGCGTTGCGGAACTGGAGAACCGCCGCCAAATACGTCGGTTTCGGCGCGGGTGTGCGGCGCGGTGCCATCGTTGATGGCTGTACGCTATCGGACTTTCTGGATTCGCGCGCCAGCCACGTGGCGCAAACGTCGCTTTATGGTTATTTGAAAACCCGATCCGGAACCCGCTTCCCGCAATTATTTGAACATTCCGAATACTTGAAATCGATAAATATCGCCAAGTGGCAGGTGTGGTTGGCTGCGTTGTCCGATATTGCGATCTACGCAGGCGGTTTGATACATCGGCGTAGTAGCGCCTCGGCGGAGGATGTCGGCCGCATCGTCTCACGCGTGATTAATGACATTTTCGTGCGCACCGGTATTCCGGATGAAGCGGGCCCGGATTTTGTCACGCAAATCCAGCGCGTTAAGGCACGAATAGCGAGTTGCGATTGGGCGTCTATCGAAGACGACGAATCCGCATTTTCGTCGAGTCCCGCCGCTCTTATTGAATGGGCGCCGGTGATCGATGAATTTAAGCAGCGGGACAATGAAATCGTGCGAAATTCCGTTCGATTTCGCTGGATTGAAGTGCGCCGTAGTCTGCGTGCGGATCTTAAGGCCGAGGAATTGGTTGCCGCGGAATCGACCGTTGCGGAGAGTGGTGGATCTGCGGCTTAGACTGGCTCGACATGCCGCATTCTCGTTCCATCGGCATCATACGCGGCCTTAAACGATGCGGTACCGCGGTGCCGCTCGCGGGCAATGTCGATCTCAACACCAATGCCTTCGAGATCGGCAGCCACGCTGGTATCGATAAACGCCAGTGCAACGGGCCGCTTGATTCGATAACCGTAAGCCGCAGAAGTCGTTTTGCCGACGATCTCATCATTGTAGTAGACCGGTTCATTGCCTAAGGGTACCGCGACCCTGTCCTCTAAAAGGATGCTCATCATGACGGATGTTTGGGCTTGGTCGCGAAGTCGCAATAACGATTCCTTGCCGACAAAATCGCTTTGCCAGTCGACCGCGAACGCGAGCCCGGCCTGCAGCGGATTGATATCCGTGTCGAGATCATGGCCGTAAGCGAGGAAACGTTTCTCGACGCGCATCGACGTTTGCGCAAACACGCCAGCCGGTTTTGCGCCGGCGTCGTGAATTTTGTCGTAGACCTTGCCCGCGTCGGCCGCCCGGCAGGTAATCTCCCAACCGGGCTCACCGACATACGATAGCCGCACCCCTCGCACGCCGATGCCGGCGATTTCCGTTTCGGTGTGGCGAAAGTAACGCGTCGCGTTGAGTTCGTCGGCGCCGACCCGCCGGGCTATCGATTCCGAATTCGGTCCCATTAAACCTATGACCGCGTACGCCGTGGTTTCGTCTGTGATGGTGACCTTTTCGTCGCTGCGAAGGTGACGTCTCAACCAGGCGATGTCATGCTTGGTGGCGGCCGTCGCCACGTACAACCGATAATCGTCAACGCCTAGGCGCAACACGGTCAGGTCACTTTCGTATCCGCCTCGTTCGTTCAGCATCGCGGTGTAAATCGCGCACCCGGGTGGCCGCGTCATATCGTTGGCACAAACACGATTTAAAAAACCTTCGGCGTGCTGTCCCGTGACACGGACTTTGCCGAACGTGGACTGATCGAATATCGCAGCGGCTTCATGGGCACTTTTCACTTCATTGCCAACCTGGTCAAACCAGCTCGGGCGATTGAAGGTGAGTACTGGTTCCTCGGTTTTACCGAAGTACAGCGGCCGTTCCCAGCCGTGGAACTGACCAAAGTGGGCATTGACCGCCTTCCATTTCTCATGCAGCGGCGTTTCTCTGAGGTTGCGCGACGTCGACCACTGATAACCCGGGTAGGAAATAGCGTAGTGCTCGCCTAATACTTCGGGTACCCGTTCCGAGAGGGTTGCCGCGGAACGAAAGCAGTTCGGGAAACGTTTGGGGTCGGCTTCATGAAGATCGGTCGGCGTGTGGCCATGAATAATGCAATGCGCGAGCGCCATACCGGCACCGCCGCCGGTGGCCACGCCCACCGAGTTCATTCCGCAGCCCAGAAATAGGCCCCGTGTTTCAGCGGACTCACCGAGCATGAACGAGCCGTCCGGCGTGAAGCTCTCGGGGCCATTGAGCAACGTCCTGACTCCCGCCGTCTTGAGACACGGCAAACGATGAAGGGCATTATGCATCATCGGTTCGAAATGATCCCAGTCCTCCGGTAGTAACTGGAATGGGGATTTCTCACCGACCCGCTCAGGGGATATCGCTTTGCCGCGCGGTTCGAAGCAACCGATCAGCAACCCACCCGAGTCGTCGCGGATATACAGATGCCCGTCGTGATCCGATAACGAGGGCAGATTGCCTTGCGCGCCCTCAACTGCTTGGGTCAGCAAGTAGAAATGTTCACATGGCCATACCGGCACATCGACGCCCGCCAACGCGGCATTGCTGCGACTCCACAGTCCTGTACATAACGCGATGGCATCACAGCGAATCGACCCATTCGTCGTTTCTAATCCAACAATCCTGTCGTTTTCGGTCAAAATAGCAATTACGCCGGTGTCTTCGAATACTGTCGCGCCTCGCGTCTTCGCTCCCTTTACGAGTGCGGCGCACAGGTCGGAAGGGCTGACCCTGCCGTCGCCCGGCGACCAGACCGCACCGATTACGTCATCGGCATTCATCAACGGCCATCGTTCCTTCGCCTCGCCCACCGAAATTGAATGAGCTTCGACGCCAAATAAATGAGCCAGTGCTTCTTGCCGTTTGATATGAGTGAGTCGATCAGGATTGGTCGCAATCGACAGCGATCCCGTGTTGATCCATCCGGTCGCCTGGCCCGTCTCCTGCTCCAAAGCGCTGTACAGTTCCACCGAGTAGCGAATAAGATCGGTCAGGTTCCGCGTCGACCGCAACGCGCGTACCTGTGCAGCCGAGTGCCACGTTGTGCCGGATGTCAGCTTATTGCGTTCCAGCAAGATCGCGTCAGTCACACCTTCTTTGGCGAGGTGATAGAGAGTCGAGCAACCCATGATTCCACCGCCGATAACGACGACCGAAGCATGAGAAGGGGGTAATGGTCGATTCATCGCGCGAGATAGAAAATGTTTGCCATCATCGACCTACTGGCCGCGAATAATTAGAGTGCGGTCACCGCTAAAGCATTATGCCTGGCTCAAAACGGTAATGGCCCCTGCCGCGAACAGCATCGCTGCAATTTTCTTGGTAGTCAGCCGTTCCATCTTTGCTCCGACTGCGATCAATAGAGCCACTACAAAACTCATATTGGCAATCGGTACGACGATACTAGCTTCACCGAGGCTGAGTGCAGTAACCAATGTTTTGGCGACGACATAAACCAATATCCCAGAAGTCAAGGCGTACCGAATTTTAGCCGGGGTAACGACGAACCGCCGCTCGACGATCAGTGCAAAGCTTAAGCCCGAGATTATCCAACAAGCAGCGGACAGCAAGATCAGCGCATCGGGGCTAACACCTTCACTTAGTCCCGCTTTTGAAATGACCCCGAAAAGAGCTCTGAGTGCCGACCCGATTATGATGATTGCAAGGCCCATGCGAAGCAGCCGTGGTTCGGTTTTTGATTCGTGCTGGTGATAAAGCAGCAGTACAGCCAGTACGCCCAGCGCAATGCCGCTGACTTTTAGTATCGATAAATGCTCGTTGAGAACGAGCACCGATAGAATCACAACACCTATCGTATTTAGCCGGTAAATCGTAGAACCAAGGCTCACGTCGATGCGGCGAAGGGCCACTAGTAATGCAATATTAGCGGCGGCAACACAAATTCCCGCGGCCGAGCCGTATACCCACGCGGCGTGATTTAGACCGAGGGACCGGTGCCCAAGCTGGACATCGACCAATTGCAGACTCATCCATACTACGCCGATGCCGCCGATAAGCATGCCCCGGGAAC
>JAOTWM010000252.1 GCA_029862885.1 Gammaproteobacteria bacterium | reverse complement strand
GGCCAACGAATGCTCGACGCCGCATTTACGCCGGGCGGCAAATGCACCACCCAACGCAAAGATCTCGACCAGGCACTACAGCTCGCGGCGGAATCCGAATTGGAACTACCGATCACGGCGTTGGTTCGCGATCTCTATGACCGTTTGATCGAGGCCGGCGGTGGCGATCTCGACCACAGCGCACTGGTCAAGGTGATTGCGGGCGACTAGATTTCAAGGCCGTGCGCGAACTAGATAGATAAATGCCCGCGCCGACCAGCGCCGCACCGACCCAATGAAACGCATAAATCGATTCTCCGAGGAAAACCACAGCCAATAAAGCCCCGAATAGCGGCACTAAATTTAGAAACAACCCGGCGCGATTCGCACCGACTTCGGCAACACCGCGATTCCAGCATAGATACGCGACAACACCCGCAAACACAGCGACATAGCCGACACTGAGTGCGACCGGTGTCGTCAATGCAGGCCAGCCCTGATCCACGACTTCCCACAGTGCGATCGGCACCTGGCATATCAAACCAGTGATTCCGGTCGACATAACCAATACCAACGGTTCAATCTCGGCCGGGCGGTGTCGCAACAACACTGAATACAACGCCCAATTCGGCACCGCAATCAACATCAACAAATCGCCGCGATTAAACTCCAATGTCAACACTAACCCCAGGTCGCCGCGCGTAATGACGACCAACGCACCGAACATCGACGCGACAATACCGAAAAACTGACGCATCGACGCCGGTTCGCGGAACAGCACCCAGGACATCGCGACGATGAACATCGGTATCGTCGTAAAAATTAATGTCGCATTGACGGCCCCGGTCCAATTCAGCGCCGAATAGACAAAGGTGTGAAACAACGTGATTCCTGTGACCCCGAGCGCCGCAATAAAACGCCAATGTCGAAACAGCAATTCGCGCTGCCGGTGCAACGCGCGAAAGGTAAACGGCAGTAGGATCAGCACCACGAGCGACCAGCGCAAAAGGTTCAGTGTGCCAGGTGCAATTTGAGAATGAATATAGCGGCCCACCGTAAAGTTGCCGCCCCACATTAATGCCGATGTCGTGAGCAGCCCATAGGCCAGCAGAGGGCGTGTTGATGTCGGCGGTATCACACCGGCCGCGCCTGAGCGTGCAGCGCGCCAGCCTGCAATACCACCGCAGTTCGATACCCGCCTTCGAGCACATCGCGCGCGCCTAAGGCACAGACGGTTTTCATAGCAGCCGGAAGTAGTGCTGCAATTCTCATGACAATCTTGGCACGGTCAGGGGCTAATCCAAATATATTGGCGCTTGTCGATATCACGTTAACGCACACTCCGATGACCATCGATTAAATGTACTAACGTGTTCGCAACCATACAAACAGTTACCGATCAGATCGAGTTCGATACAGGATCTTCGATCAACGTAAGGATTAGTTCAACAAGAATAGAGTTGATGTCGCTGACAAGAGCCGCGATCGTAATTAATCGCAGTTCGCCGGGGATAGTACGACGGAACCTCATGGCCAAACCTAACATTCGCGGTCGCGTTGTAATCATCATATATAATGGAGAAAATGCGTTGAGTACGCTACTCACATAACCTAACGGGAGCGTTTGGCCCTGTACCAGATCGTGTTACATGGATGAGTCGGTAATCACCGAGAAAGAATTACCACACCGTGATTCGGTGGCCGTTTTGTTCGACCATCTACCCCTCGAAGGTGCGACAGTTCTGGACGTCGGTTGCGGTAATGGTTGGGTCGCCCGCGCTTTGAGTGCGTCCACCGAACGCATGATTGGTCTGGATCCGTCGCTCGCGCAAATTGGTTTGGCTACCAATGCCGATCCAGCGGCGAATGAGCTCTACTTGTGCGCCTCGGGCGAAGCGTTGCCGTTCGACGACGGGGGCTTTGACATCGTACTGCTGTTCAACAGTTTTCATCACATATCCATCAGTCACGAACAACGCGCACTCGTCGAGTGTGCGCGGGTAATGAAACAGGGCGATCTGCTGTATATACAGGAACCGGTGGCGTCGGGGCCGGCCTATGACCTGTGCCGTCCACTGGATGACGAAGCCGAGCTCTACGCCCGCGCCTTTTATGCGATTCTTTCGGTAACCGCTCGCGGTGACTTTGTTCAAGTTCTAGAGGATTGGTTCACGATCGACTATCGCTATGATGACTGCGACGCATTGAGCGAAGAGTTGATCTGTGTGAATCCGGACCGTAGACGACGCCTCGACGAACTGAAGGCGTCACTGGAATCAGACTTCGTCCGCCTTGGCCGCAAGGAATCCGACGGTTGGTATTTCGCTCAGGTTCAACGAGTCAATCTGCTGAAAAAGCCCTAGCTGACGATGTCACAAGATAGCACGCAATGTCATCAATGCGGCGGCGACAACCGCAGCGAGGCAAACTTCTGCGCCCACTGTGGTGGCAAGCTACTGAGCACCTGCGGTCAATGTGGGAAACGACTCTCGCTCGATGCGAAGTTCTGCGATGGTTGCGGGGCGAACCTGATTCCTAGCGGTAATGGAAGACCGCCGTCGCAGAGTGCGACCGACAAACTGCCCCCCGAATTACCTGCTGCAAGCGCTGAAAGGCGACACCTCACGGTCGTGTTCGTGGACCTGGTCGGTTCGGCGGAAATGTCCGCAATCCTCGACCCCGAGGAGATGCGCGAACTATTGGCCGCGTATCAGGACAGTTGCGCGGACGTCGTGACCCGTTTCGACGGGTATATTGCGCGCTACGTGGGCGACGGAATATTGATTTACTTCGGTTACCCCACGGCGCATGAGGACGACGCGGCGCGGGCGGTCGGAGCCGGGCTTGCCATTACCAAGGCCGTCGACGATCTTCGATTTAATTTCCGATCGAAGGCGATCGATCCGCGAGTGCGTATTGGTGCGGCGTCGGGGCTCGTCGTCGTCGGCGACATTGGCAGCGGCGCCCGACGCGAGGAAATGGCGGTGGTCGGTGAAACCCCGAATCTTGCGTCACGCCTGCAGGGACTGGCAGGACCCGGAGAGATGATCATCTCGGAGACAACGAGGAAATTGATCGGGGGTATGTTCGAGCTCGAGGCACTCGACGAGGCAACCCTGAAGGGTATACCTGGTGCGATGCAGTGTCACCGAGTAATTGGGGAAGGCAGTGCCCGCACTCGACTTGAGACGGTTGCCGATTCCGCCCTGACGCCTTTTGTCGGACGCGCGGAGGAGTTATTACTGCTCGAGAACCGGTGGCGCCAGGCAAAAGAAGGCGAATTACGTCTTGTGTGTGTCTCTGGTGAAGCCGGTATAGGCAAGTCCCGGTTGATCAAATCGCTACGCGATTCAATAAAACGCGAACCGAATCATCGGCTGCTTTACTTCGGATCTCCTTATCATCAGAACAGTGCCTTCGCACCCATCATAGATCAGCTGCGACGCGCTTTCGGATTCGTTCACACCGACACCGACCACGATCGTATCAACAAGCTGAAAAAAACCCTGGGCGAGTTGGGCCTGACGACTGACGAAATCATTGAGCCAGTGCAAACTTTGCTATCGATTTCGATTGACGGGCGACTCCGAGCGGACACCGACCCGAGCGAGACCAGGACCAAAATAGTTCAGGCGCTACTCACTGTCGTCGAAGCCTTGTGCGATCGGTCACCGGTTTTCATGTTGGCGGAAGACGCCCATTGGTTCGACCCAAGCAGTCTGGATTTCATCGCTAATTTGACACAGCGACTGGCCGAAAAGCAGTTGCTATTGATCGTGACCCACCGTCCGGAATTCTCACCGCCGGTTGCCGGTGGCACCCACGTCACAGAATTGCCCCTTAGTCGCATGAGCCGTGGTGAATGCATCGAGATCATGGACAGAGTCACTCATGGAAAGTCGCTCCCCGAGTCGATTCGGGGGGAGGTCATTGGTAAAACCGACGGTATTCCATTGTTCGTCGAGGAGCTGACAAAAACGGTATTGGAAACCGGTGTTGTTGAAAACCGGGAAGGAAAGTTTGTCTCGATTGAGCCACGGCCATCGTTGGCAATACCGGATTCTCTGCGCGACTCGCTGATGGCGCGCCTCGATCGTCTTGCAACCGTGCGCGACGTCGCTCAGTTGGCGGCGACACTTCGTCGCACATTCAGTCTCGAATTGCTGGACGCGGTCTCGACACTTGAAAGTGAAGCGTTAAACAACGCACTTACGCGTCTGATTGAGTCGGGGCTTATCTACGAGCGTAGCCGGCCACCGGATACTACATACGAGTTCAAGCATGCGCTAGTGCGCGACGCCGCCTATGAATCTCTATTGAAGAGCACTCGCCAGAAGTTTCACCACCGTATCGCACGCACCATCGAGGAGCGTTTTCCCGATCTTGCCGAACGCGAACCGGAGCTGCTTGCGCAGCACTACACCGAGAGCGGACTCACTGAGCAGGCGATCCGATACTGGCTCCAGGCCGGACAACAGGCCTGGTGGCGATCCGCGGTCCTAGAAGCGATCGCCGACACCGAAAGAGGCCTTTCGTTGCTGCCGGAGCTTGCAGACGAGCAACTTGCGAAGACATTGGAAATTGACCTATTGCTGGTCCTGGGGTCTGCTATCAAATACTCACACGGGCCAGCCTCGCAACGTGCTTACGATATCTATCAGCGCGCGCGACGCTAGTGCCCCGAAGACGATATTGAGCGTTTGTTCCCAACGCTTTGGGGTAAGTGGCACTCAAACTCCGCCCGAGGCATGATGTCCCAAGCAGTTGAGTCGGCGGAGGAATTGCTCGAATTGGCTAAACGTAGCGGCAATGACGACCTGCTGCTTGAATCACATCATGTGTCGTGGGGTACTTACGGCTTTGTAGGGAATATCAAATCATCCTTGGCCCATGTAAAACAAGGTCTGACGTTATACCGGCGACAAGACCACCACAAACTCGCGATGGTGTACGGGGGACATGACCCTGGGAGCTGCGCCTATCATCAAGCAGCCGTGATGCTCTGGTTGCTAGGGCGGTTTGACCAGTCACGCGAAAAACTGGATCAATCTTTTGAGTTAACGCGATCGCTCAACCATCGCGCCACCTTGGTGTGGAATCTGACCTGGTCGCCGATCGTATATCAGATGCTCGGTGAGACGGACGTCGTAATCGCGCTAGCCAACGAGCTTATGGATCTTTCCGCCGAGGGACAGTCCGAGGACTGGACTGCCTCGGCAGAGCTTATGCTTGGCTGGGCTGATATTGACTCTGGGCAAGTTACGTCTGGTATCGCCAGAATGGAAAAAGCGCTCACCGAACGATCGAGCATGTATACCCGTTGCTACTATGTCGGGTTGCTGGCCGACGGATATCGGGCTGCCGGTAAAGTCGACGATGCCGTTCGGCTTCTCGATCAGGCCATCGCCGACATACATGAATCGTCGGAACTCTGGTGGGAGGCAGAGATACACCGCCTCAAAGGCGTGGCACTGGTTCAGAACAATGATGCTAGCGCCGAGAGTGTTTTTAACGAGGCAATCCGCATCGCACGCTCCCAGGGGGCGAAAGCGTTGGAGTTAAAAGCTGCGACAGATCTAGCCCGGCTGTGGATTACGGCGCGCAGGCCCGAGGAAGCGCATCGACTACTGAATCCGATATACCGCGATTTCAACGAAGGCCTTGGTTGCCGAGAGCTGATTACCGCCAGAGATTTGTTGGGCGGTATTGGCGTTGAATGATCTAGCCTGGGTCGCCAGTGCCAGTCAGTAAAGCTCTATGGTTCCTAATCGATGCCCAACTTCCGCCATCAGTTCCAAACGATGTAATCAAATACGTCAGCTCGTGTTTCGTCTCGAATTCGGCACTCATTTAGGGGCATCCACGATTTTCTCTTTAAAATTCACGCGGAACTCGATGCTGGTTGATCGACGTGCGCTCGGACAGCCTACTGGACGCCGGTCGCAAATTTAGTATGCCGTCGGCCAGCCAAAATATAGTAAGTAGAATAGTCCACAGATCATACTAACGAGGAAATAACAATGAGACTCAAAGACAAAGTAGCCGTTATTACCGGGAGCTCACGAGGGATAGGTAAGGCCATCGCCATTCGTTTCGCAACGGAAGGTGCCAAGGTGGTGGTGAATTACACTCGATCCAAGGATCTCGCGGACGATGTGGTCACGCAAATCCAAAGTGAGGGGGCTCAGGCTGTCGCGGTTCAGGCAGACGTGGCGGAGCGCAAAGATACGGATCGTTTGCGAAACGCGACATTACGGGCTTTTGGACAAATCGATATTCTGGTGAGTAACGCGGGTGTTATCGTGGACCGTCCCTATATCGACAGCACGGAGGAAGATTGGGACTGGATCATTAACACCAACCTGCGCGGTTTTTTCAATGTTACCCAATCGATTTTGCCACACATGATTGAACGCGCATCCGGCCGCGTTATTGCTACCGGTTCTATCATCAATGAAATTGCCGATTTTGGCGGGAATCAATATTCCGTTTGCACGGCATCCAAAGGTGGGATTGTGAACATGATGCATCCGATAGCCGCGGAGATGGCGCCGCACGGCATTACGGTTAATTCAGTGTCACCCGGTTATATCGCAACGGAGATGCTTGGGGAGATCGACCAAGCCGGACTTGAAGAAGCATTAAAGCTGGTGCCTATGCGGCGTTATGGGAAACCGGAGGAGATTGCGGCAGCGATGGTGTTCCTGGCTTCCGATGATGCCGCGTATATAACCGGACAGACAATCCGAGTAAACGGCGGCATGTCGATGAGCTGACCCTATATTTGCTTGAAATGACTGTAATAAGTTCGACACTAATTGTTGATAAGTTCGTACCGCGGAGGCGCTCGGTGACAAGTTAAGGTTTGGTTGTCCCTGGGGTCTTCTTTTCCCGTTGCGCAAAAATACTGATAAGCGCGAGAGAGCCGGAGCCTACAATCAGGAAAAACGACACCGCGTTGAGCACGGGCGTGGACCCGACCTTAGCCATTCTGTCGTACATCGTGATCGTCAAAGGGGCGTCGGAGCCTACCAGAAACAACGTCGTATTGAAGTTTTCGAACGACATCAGGAATGCAACCAGGCCGGCCGAGATCAAGGCTGGTCTCAAATAGGGTAGAGTAATAGTGAGGAGGACGCGGCCACGGTTGGCACCGAGGTTGAATGCGGCTTCCTCCATAGCAACGTCAAACTTGCGCAAACGTGCGCCGATCACTAATGTCGTGATCGTGGTAATGAACGAAAACTGCCCCAGCACCACAAGTAACAAG
>JAOTWM010000250.1 GCA_029862885.1 Gammaproteobacteria bacterium | reverse complement strand
GAATCCGCAGGATTTCCCGCGCTGACAGCGTTCTGCCGTAAGGTAGCTGCATCACATTCATCGCCACCACCAGGTTGGCCTGACCGAAGGCGAGCATTTTTTCACCCACCATCCGGTTGACTTCCAACCAATTTAACGGATTGTATGCAGCGAATGGGTTCGACACGATGTTGTTCAAAATTGGCAGTCGGTGATTGAGCACCACCACGGTTTCTGTGACCATTTTGCAGTATCGGAAGTAAGCGCCTATCAATGGATTGTACATAACACCTTAAAAATCGTTACGTGGGTTGTACGGACTGGGCATCGTTAAACAACGTCTACCAGAATCTCAGGGCGACACCCCCGCTCGGGTTATCAATCGAGAACGACCGCCGGCGATCACGGACAATACTATAGCCAGCTTAAAATAACACCCACCCACCATCGGAAGAGCAACCGGATCAGCGAACCCGTATACTGATTGTTTATAGCGTTTGTGTAAGTGGTTGCGGCCGACCAACCGCGTACCCCTGAGCATAATCGACTCCAATTTCTCGGAGTTTCTTTAACACCGCTTCATTCTCAGCAAATTCTGCGATCGTCTTCTTCCCCATCACATGACCGATATCGTTGATAGATTTCACCATCGCCAGATCGATAGGATCGTCAAGGATGTGTTTGACAAACACACCATCGATTTTCAGGAAATCCACATCCAAATTCTTGAGATAGGCAAACGACGACAACCCGCTGCCGAAATCGTCCAGGGCGAACATGCAGCCTCGCCGCTTAAGCACATTTATAAAACGGGTCGCCATTGCCAAATTTGCAATCGCTGCCGTCTCCGTCACCTCAAAACAAATCTTTTGCGGTGGAATCTCTTTCTCTTTGAATTGGCGCATCACAAACTGTAGAAACTCTTCATCCCCCAGAGAGTGACCCGATAGATTGAGGGAGAACAGAAGCAAACGCTCGAGGTTCTCCGGATGGCTGGCGAGCCATGAAAAAGCGGTACCGATTACCCAGCGGTCTAGCTTAGTGGAGAGATTATAGCGCTCGGCGGCCGAGAAAAAGACATCGGGCGGAACTATGTCGCCCTCTTTATCCTCCATTCGCAGTAGCAACTCATAGAAACCCGTTTCCACGCCTGTGCTGGTGACCGGTACAATGGGCTGGATATCCAGATGAAAACGATCGTGTTCCAAGTTCTGCTCGATCCGAGTTGCGAGCTGCATTTCCCCATGCCGCTTTGCCAGTTGCGCGTCGGCTTCATGGTAAACATGAATCCGATTGCGCCCTGCGTCCTTGGCCGCATAGCAGGCAGAATCGGCGTCCTTTAGTGCATTTATTGCACTCTGCGAGTCCTTGTTGATGAGAACAAGACCAATACTAACGCCGATGCTGAAACTCTTGTCCTTCCATAGAAACTGGAAGCCCTCGATCGCCTTGCGCAGGCCGTTGGCTACTCTCTTGGCTTGTGTGAGCGAGCAGCGCTCCATCAGTACAGCAAACTCGTCGCCCCCAAGGCGGGCCAAGGTGTCCCGCTTCCTGATCCGCTGAGTTAACAAAGCCGCAAGCTGGCGCAGAAGCTCGTCCCCAGCAACGTGACCGCAGCTGTCGTTGACAACTTTGAACTGGTCTAGGTCGAAGTAACACAAGGCGTGCTCGATGTTGTCTGATCTGGCAGTCTCCAGCGCCCGCGCCAAACGATGCTCGAATTCCCGCCGATTGATGAGACCGGTCAACACATCGTGGCTTGCCTGGAAGCTAAGTTGTTCCGAGAGATCGTGAGCCTCGGAGATGTCTTGAGCGGTTCCCATCAGCCGCAGGGGCTGGCCGTCGCCATCGCACTCCAACTCGGCCTCCGCATGCATAAATCTTATCGCGCCATCAGGCAGCGTAATCCGGTAATCGACGCCGAAAGGACTACCTTGAGAGCACGTGGCTTCGACATGTTCCTTAATGGATTCTCGGTCGTCTAGATGTACTAATTCCAGGAACGATTCGAAAGAGGGAACAAACTGGTCACGTGTCACGCCGAATACTCGGTACAGCTCATCGGACCAGTGCATCTTATCGTTGACCAGATCCCACTCCCAGCTCCCCATACGGGCGATCCGCTGTGCTTCTACCAGCGACTGTTCGCTGCTTTGTAAGGCTTTGTCCGCTTGTCTACGCTCGCTGATATCCTGCGTATGACCCATCAACCTCACGACACTCTCATCGGCATTTCTAAGTGGCACGAAACTGGATGCAAACACGCGCTGCTGACCGTTGCAGATCGCGGTGTACTCGAACTCGGACGCGCACCCTTCGTATGCGCGTTTTAACAACGCGGCGACCCGTTCACGATCCTCCGGGCACACAATATCGATATATGCCGAGCCGGTGATCTCCTCTTCTTTTTTGATACCCATCATTCGTAGACCTGCAGCATTCATGGTTAGCAAACGTCCCTGCAGATCGATCTCGTGGACGCAGACGGGCGCGTGCTCGGTGAGCGCACGGAAACGTTCTGCATTTTCCTGTAACGACTCTTCCATTCGCCTTTGCTCGGTTCTATCAAAAAACGTCAGGATCGCTCCCACTGCGATTTTCTTATGCGAGAAGAACGGTGCAATCGTCAGCCAATAAGTATTCTGGCCTGTCGTGATTTCTTTCTGAGACACCGTTGCCCGCTCTATCACCGTCACGACCTCTTGACCTAGGTCGGGCAGGTGATTCTGCGAGGTCAAGCTTGTCAGCACCGAATCGACACTTATCCCCGAGAGCGCGAAGATCTTCGCTGCATCTGAGGTAAATCGACGCACCCTCAAGTGGTTATCCACTACCAACATCGCAAACCCAACACTATTTAGTATATTGTCTATTTCAGTATGTGCCGCGACGAGTTCGGAGGATCGAATCTGAAGTTCTTGGTTAACCGTAGACAGTTCTTCGTTTGTCGACTGTAATTCTTCACTGGCGGTCTGTAATTCTTCATTCGATGAGTGCAGCTCCTCATTGGTTGATTGCAGCTCTTCGTTTGTCGCTTGGAGTTCCTCATTGGTCGTTTCTAGCTCTTCTACCGTTGTCTGCAAATACTCTCGTGCTGTCCCGAGTTCTTGTTCGAGCTCCTGCACGTGAGGATCGACGTCGCCTCCTTCGGCCTCCGACACCATATCTTTGGGTGTTTCAATGGATTGCTCTTCAAACGCTACCAGAATCAGCTGTGTGTCGTCGGCCGACAGAAGCGGAGTGACCATAAGGCGGAACAGCTTGGCTGTGCCATCGTCGGTGAATTGATGTTGTTTGCCGCGTACAGGGATTTGCTCACGAATGGCTCTGTGCATCAACGAACGCAATTCCATTCGGAATTCGCTTTGCATCATATCCAGAACATCTAGATCCGCTTTTCCCGCCGGTAGACGAAGATAAGGGCTCACATCACCCCGTACAAAAACGATCTTCGAGTGGTCGTCGACAACTACCGCTTTAGGACCATAGCAGTCCGCAATCGCTCGATTTGTCAACTCCTGGAGGTGAATTTCTTTCTTGGGAGACACTGGCGTTTTATATGGTATGGGGCGGTACTGTCCCATCTGGCCTATTCCCAAATCTACTCGTTGCGTGCGAAACGTCTCCCTTCTCTTATAAATCTTCCATTTGCGATCCACCTGTGAAAATAGGCTGCTGAGTTCGCCGACGGACTCCGATTTACCTAGAAGCAGGTAACCCGTGTCGTTGAGTACGTAATGAAACATGGAGAGCAACCGGTTTTGCAAACGTGAGCTGAAATAGATTAGTACGTTACGGCACACGACGAGGTCCAGTCCCGAGAACGGCGGGTCACTCACCAGATTCTGCTGAGCGAATATGAGCTTGTCTCTGATCGACTTACTGACCTGGAAGGTGTGATCGCCCGATGTGAAGTAGCGATCGAGAATGCTCTTATCAATATCTACGACGGTCGCTTCCAGATACGTTCCTCTACGTGCCATTTCGATGGCCGCATCATCCAGGTCGGTGGCGAAAATTTGAATGTTGCGCTCATCGAATTGATCGGGTAACGCTTCTGCGAGGAGAATCGCGATCGAGTAGGCCTCCTCTCCCGTCGCACATCCCGCCACCCAGAACCTGATACTGTCTCTCGGTTTTTTCGTTTCAACGATCTTGGTGATACAACTCGACAAGGCGTCAAACGCTTCTCGATCACGGAAGAAGCTGGTCACGGTAATAAGGATATCCTTGCGTAGGTTATCCAACTCGTCAGGTGTTGCGCTTAGATAACGAATGTACTCCTTCAGCGAGCCAATTTTGCGTAACGCCATCCGTCGCTCAATCCGGCGATTAATCGTCGTTGATTTGTACTCCGAGAAATCGTAGCCTAACCGCTCCTGCAGCATGGCCACTATCGTTTGGATATTGAAACCTGCGTCGCCGGCAGAAACGGCCTTTCTGCCCAACTTTGGAAACGCAACAATAGTCGGTAGTGCCGGCCCCATTTTCTCCGGTGGGAGAATTAAATCCACAAGTCCGGTGTCGATCGCTGCTTGCGGCATTCCGTTATATTTTGCGGTCTTCACGTCTTGCACAATTGTGATTCCGCCCTCAGCTTTGATGGCACGAATTCCGTGCGCTCCGTCCGAGCCTGTTCCCGAGAGAATGATGCCAACCGCCTTCTCGCCCTTTTCGTTCGCCAGGGATGTGAAGAAATAATCTACGGATGGTTTGGGACCAAAAGAGGTAGTAGGTTTGCTTAGTTTGAAGCGGCCATTCGCGATGGCGATATGCCGATCATACGGCGTGATATAGATCGTTTTCGGTCTGAGCCAATCGTTGTGCTTTACCTCTACCACCTCCAAAGCCGTGTCGCGCGCCAAGAGCTCTCCCAGCACACTACGGTGTTTCGGATCAAGATGCTGCGCGACGACGCAGACAACGTTGTCGAGCGGCGGTAAATGAAGAATCAACGAGCGTAGCGCCTCCAAACCTCCTGCCGAAGCACCTATACCAACAACAACGAAGTCCTGGTTAGCAGTCGACTTCGTTGTTTTTCTTCTGCCCGCCAATATCTTGCGTTTGCTGGTCGGAGTGGCTCTCGCCTGAGGAGCTGTCTTTGTCTTTTTTCGATTCACAGGTCTGCCAACCCGCATTATTCACGAATGTCACCAGAGATATCCTTAGGGAACGTCATCTGATTAGTTCCGATATTCTGCGATAATACGTCTACGAATAAAGCGACTGATCAGAGTACATTCCGAATGCGCCAAACGAGTTTTGTTGACGGCAGTTTGAAGCAGTTTCACAAGCGCACCCGCAAAGAGCAATTCTTGGCAGAGATGGAGACCATTATTCCGCGGCAGGAAGTGACTGCGGTCATTGCGCCCCATTATCCGCAGCCCCAAGGCGCTGGACGCCGTCCGATTGGGGTGGAACGGATATTGGGGTGGAACGGATGCTGCGGGCTTGAGGCGGCGCAGTTCTGACACACCCAGGTCCCCCCCCCGAACTTTTCTTCCAGTTGTAGAATGTGGCTTGCGAGATCCCAAACTTGCGGCAGATCTCCTCTACGCGCGTGCCGGTCTCAGCTTGCCGTAGCGCAAATGCAATTTGCTCTTCGGCGTGCTTCGACTCCTTCATCGGACCATTCCTCCGTCAGTTCAGAATACATGAAATGGCCGGATTTTCTAAGCCTGAGTGGTCCAGTTTTTCGGGGCCTCCCCTGAACCACATTTGTGTTCAGGATGCGTGGCAACGAAACGTTCTAGCACGTTGCACCAGCGTTCGGCTTGCTTGGAATCATGCGCTTCCCGTGCCTTCAACATGTCATCCAGAATCATTTTCTGGATTACCGACGCGCCGTCCTCACGATGGATAAGCTCTTCCGCCATCAGAATGGCGGACATGTGGGGTATGTGTTCGTGCTGGACGATTGAACTAATCTCGTCCTCAGTGAAATCGCACATTCCTAGACAGTCTTCATACGTTAACATAGCGTGTCCCTCTGTTTCGCAACAGTCTCGAACGGAAGGTGGTCCATTCCTAAGTTGAAGTTCGCTGACGCTCAATACTGTCACTACCCAACAGCATCTTTGCCTTGCGTTTTTCCAAGGTGAGCATCCCTCGCCACAGCGGGGTTGTGTTGAGACTTAAGTCGCCCGTGCCTTTTGTTACCGACAACGCCCGTGCCTTTTGTTACCGACAAAAGGACGCCATCCGGACGTCTAGGCAACGCTTGTTACAACTTTTTGAGATCCGCGGCGGATTGTTTGCCCCGTTCCTCGACCACGTTGTAACTTACGCGCTGACCATCAGCCAATGTCCTAAGCCCCGCGCGCTCCACCGCGCTGACGTGCACGAAGACGTCATGCGAGCCGTTTTCAGGCTGAATAAAACCAAATCCCTTGCTGGGGTTAAACCACTTAACAGTACCACTAGCCATTCTGGCCTCCATATGAAATTTCCGCGCGCGCATCGAGCGCGTGTCGAACAACCTGGTTGTCTTGGGTGTCTCGTCCCACACCGCCCAGAATCGGGCGACTAGCTGAAGGCAGGCAAGTACGTAGAAGATTGCAGAAGAAGCATGCGCCCTATTCAGGTGAAACGCAAGAAATCTAGTATAAAGTTTTGATGGCTTGAATCATTGTCTATTTTCTTTGCTTTGCAAGCAGGACAGTAATTAGTTCGGGTATATGGTCTTCGAATAAGCTATACTGCGTAGTGTGCTGCTCTTAGCGTGTCGAACCTAAACTACGCGTTCAAGGGAGCCAGAAAGCAGTGTTGGTGTGCATGTCCGAGTTCGGAAAGCCTGATACGCTGCGGAGGCACCCACTTGGAACCAATATGACTCTGGTTCATGACGCGCGAGCTGCAGCACCTCCCCACCTTATCTCGAGGTCGCAACAGGACCTTCGTCATTCTCTCGAATTATGTTGGTGTCAAGTTGCGCTAATAGAAAAACCGAAACATCTTCCATGTCAGCTGCGGGTGGAGCGAGATTTCTTTTTTGCGCAATAGCGGAACTGCTTGAAGTGTCCGCTTGCGAGGCCAATACCGGACGCTCAGGTGCTGAAGCTTCAATCCGGCAGAGGGTCGCCGGCGGCTGTGGGGGCGAAGACGCCGCGGAAGCGGGTTAGAGTCACCCCCGGTTTCGGGAGTAAGGCAGCCAGGCGAGCGATAAAGTCCAGGGGCTTCAGGGTGATATGTGTCGCGCCGTCTGGATAGGGCGTGCATGGCGAATTGATCATCACGCGGCCATTGGCGTTTGGTATAAGCCCCGGCAGTGTGACCGCCAGCGATCATTGCTGATATCGATGGTTTTACCTGCGTCGATTCTGGCAGTG
>JAOTWM010000249.1 GCA_029862885.1 Gammaproteobacteria bacterium | reverse complement strand
AATGGGAAGGCCACCAGACAGTGTCTTTATAAGTTGTTGAAAAATATGGTGGCCAGGGGCGGAATCGAACCACCGACACGCGGATTTTCAGTTCGCTTATAAAACAGTAAGTTACGGAAACTTAAGGGAATTCTGAGAAACGCTGGCCATCAGCAGAATTGCTGAAAAAGTAAGGATTAACAAACGCTTAGGAACTAGAGCTAACTCCTGCAAAATCTCACAACTGTACCTCTACTGCACCTTTTGCATCGCGCGAATTCGATCGGTCAGCACTAGAAAGTCGTTTGTCCATTGTTGCGGCCTACTCTTTACGTTTTGCCGCTTGGTCGTCGGTCGAAGCTTCCGCTAGAAGTCGCAGAAATGCAATCGCGGATCAACGATACTCATTACAGAAGACGCCTAACGTAAAGACTTGCAATCTCAGATATCTGTCGGAGATGTAGTGACAACTGAATCGAAAACCTACGTTTCCAGCACCATCGACTCGCGTAACCTATTGGCGACCGCCTGGTTCGTAGTTAGCTCACTGATTATTAACTTGTTGTCTTATAATGTAATCCGAAGGGCGCCCCCATTGCTAAATTTTGCCTCACGTTGCACAACAATGCACAGCTCAAGCAGGCGAAAACCTCGCAAGTATTCGTGCCCAGCGATGTGTGCTCAAGTTGCGAACATGGATCAATTTGCACGTCAGACGTACATTACTCATTCAAGTCATTTCCTGCATCCGCATGGCGATAAACACAATGCACACCAAAATCGCAGAGATCTATGGTCCCGTCGAGTTTTGCTCCCATGCTCTCAACAACGCGCCTGGAGGCTTCGTTTTCCGGAGGAATGTAGGTAACCAGTCGTGACACTCCGAGTACCTCATGCGCATACTCACGCACTTTTCTAGCGGCCTCGCTGGCATAGCCGTTAGTATATGCACTCCCTACAAACCAGTACGGAAGCTCCACCTCTGGCCATCCATAAGGCTCCCACAGTCCAGCGCAACCGACTAGCTCTCCTGTAGCTTTTTCTTCGACCGCCCAGGGACCGAACCCTTTGAGCGCCCAGTGACCGATAACGCTCGCCAGGTGACGCCAAGCTTTGTCCCTCGACACGACCCCTCCGATGTACTGCGCGGTCTCCTCATTTGCGAGGTACCCTGAGTAAAAATCGAAATCGTCCACACACCATTGGCGCAGCAGCAAGTTATCCGTCTCAACATCCACCACGTACCCCTTTGCCCATTGGCTCGAAACATTCAATTGGTCATTCGTGATTTGTTTTCACCTTCGGCAACCAAAGCAATTGTCCGTCCACGCAAGTGTTCGAAACATACATTGTTTCTAATGCTCACATACTGCGTACAAGAACGGTTGATGTTGAGCGCTTGTGTGGGGCAGATTATTGTTTACGAATTGTATTATTATTGGAACCCATGATCGACCATCTAGTTTGCGAATATTGGAAAGCAGTAAGAACGCCATGCTGGGCTCAATACAAGATAACGACATAAAGCTCTTACGCATGTTTCACGTGATCGCGCGGTGTGGGGGCTTCTCCGCTGCGCAGGCTCAACTGAATCTCAGTCAATCGGCCATCAGCACGCAGATGGCTCAGCTTGAAGCACGGATGGGTGGTCGGCTTTGCGAGCGTGGTCGCGGAATATTCAAACTTACAAACCACGGCAGAGCGGTTATTCGCGCATCCGAAAAGTTGTTTGGCGTATTAGAAGATTTCCGAACTGACGTCGCAGAGTCGCAAGAACAATTGGTGGGCGAGCTACGCCTTGGGCTTATTGACAACAGTGTTACTCACGACGATCCACTAATCAGAAACGCAATCTCCCGATTCGTCGATGAAGTACCTGGCGCAAAAGTCAGCATCTACGTTGGAGGTGCGGTTGACCTTGAACAACAAGTTTTGGACGATCGCCTGCACATTGCCATTGGGTTGTTCTACCACGAACTCGAGACCCTTGAATACTCGCGTCTGGTTGAAGAGAAACACATGCTTTATTGCGCGAAGGCGCACGAGTTTTTCGAGCTTCGGGATGACGATATATCGGAAAAAATGCTGATGTCTGCTCGATATGTCAGCTGGGGGTATGGGGAAGGACAACCGGGCTGGCAGCCACCTTTCAGTTTCAACGTGATGGCCTCATCATCACATGTCGAAGGCGCCGCATATCTAATATTGACCGGCAGCTATGTCGGATATTTGCCGACGCATTATGCCCAGTTTTGGGTTGACAAGGGTGTTATGAGACCGGTTCAACCAGAAAAAACGCTTCGAGCGACCCGTTTCAGTCTGGTCAGACGAAAATCCGCAAGAATTTCACGGCTAATGCAGGCATTCCTTAGTCATTTTTCCATTGATATTGATGCTTCGGAAGCTTGAGTGTTGTTTGATTGATTCCACTCAAGATTTGCGTTATTCAATTTCTTCGACGCTAATACGTGCCAATTCAAGAGGCGTCTTGATCAGCCAGGCCTGGCATAGCGAATCCGTGTTGAACGAGTGCCTCAATTAGGGCCACGACTTGACCCCTGCAGAGTGATACCAGCGGCGGTCGCACTGTCTCCCACGTCGAATCTTGGCCGAAATTCGCAACAATTGCCTTTAGTGCAGGGATCATCGGGTATCTTTGGACAATCTCTCGAATTGAATCAAGTTGCGCTTGCGCTTGGGCGGCACCTTCGCTTTGCCAGGTTGCATAAAGCTCGTGAATTGCCGCCGGATTGATGTTGGCGGTGGCTGATATACAACCTGCACCCCCATTCCGCATGGTTCTTAACAGAAAAATTTCACTACCCGCAAATATCTGAAACTTGTCCCAACACCTTTCGAGCATGGTACTGGTATTGGACCAATCACCTGAACTGTCTTTGATGCCGACCACCGTTTCGGGATAGGACTTTAGCAACCGTTCGATGAGATCGATCGAAAGGCCGACCTGGGATACGGGTGGAATATGGTACAGGTAGACTCGCAAGTCACCGCTGCCGACCCGTTCGATAACTTCCGAGTAGCTGGCGTACAAACCGTCATCATCAACGTTCTTGTAAAAAAAAGGCGGCAACATCAATGTGCCCGCACAACCCAGACGGACGGCGTGAGTAGTGAGTCGAACCGTATCAGGCAAGGCACAACAGCCGGTGCCCGGCATAATTCGGGCCACATCGATACCAGAATCAACGATTCTGTCGAGTAATTCGATCTTCTCCTCAACAGAAAGCGAATTAGCTTCGCTGTTGGTACCAAATATCGCAAGCCCAACATTTTTTGACAAAAGCCATTGGCATTGCCTAATCAATTTGTCCGGATTCGGACTCAGGTCGTCATTGAGCGGCGTGATAACGGGGCATAAGACCCCGGACATTCGGTCGGTTTCGGGCATTGGCGCACGTTCCATTTCAGTCAGTATGTTATTTACAACTCGGATTTCTTGATAATTAGCGGCACGACTCAATAGTCGATAACAACGCGTCAGCTATGAAGTCTGCCCTTTGGATCGAAGCATTTTCGCCCATAAGGCCAAAGCGCCAGGCTTTGCCAGCGAATTTACCCAAGCCAGCACCGATCTCGATATTTTGAGCAAGCAAGCTTTGCCGAATTTCTGCATCGCTTATCCCATCTGGAACACGCACAAGAGTTAGGGGCGCAAGTCGATGCTGCTCTTCTACGATCATTTCGAGACCGGCTGCCTCCAATCGTGCGTAAAGGCGATTGACCGCATCACTGTGGCGTGCCCAGCGAGCTTCGAGTGACTCGTTCACAACAAGCTTTAGCGCCTGATGCATTGCGAATAATGCGTTGACCGGGGCGGTATGGTGGTACGCGCGAGTCTTTTCCCCCGATTCGTAGTAACTCATCAGCAAACTGATGTCGCAAAACCAGCTTTGCACGGGCGTCTGGCGTCGTTTTACCTTCTCGACGGCTGCATCAGAAAAAGTGATCGGGGAGAGACCCGGCACACAGGATAGACACTTTTGGCTCCCGGAATACACAACGTCCAGTTCCCAGTCATCAACGCGCAGTTCAACACCGGCTAACGACGTTACGCAATCGGCAATGACCAGGCAATCATGGCTCTTGGCAATTCTTGCGATGGTGCTCGCGTCCGAACGAACTCCCGTACTCGTTTCCGCATGGACAAATGCGACAATCTCTGCGTCGTCGTGCGCTTGCAACGTTTTCTGCAACTCGTCCGGGTTGACGGGTGTACCCCATTTATTCTCGATCGTAACGACCTCTGCGCCGATCCTGCGACAGATGTCTTTCATGCGGCCACCGAATACGCCATTGATGCAGATGACGACTTTCTCGCCCGGCTCTACTAAGTTTACGAAGCTGGTTTCCATGCCAATAGACCCTGGCGCGGAAAGGACGAAAGTCAAAGCATTCTGAGTTTGAAAACAATATCGCAGGCTTTCGTTAATCTCATCCATGATCTCCAAAAACTGCGGATCGAGATGCCCGATTGTCGGCCGCGATAAGGCATCAAGGACACTGTCGGGTACGTTTGTCGGGCCAGGGCCGAACAATTCGCGCTTGACCAAATTCAAACGATTATCTCCATCATGCCGTGGATTTGGCAAAAAACAACAGCGTACGCTGCGGCCTGAAAGGGGCTAAGAAATCGCATGGCATTTCTCTAATGCCGCACACATTCTGGCTGCCGCAAGTACAAGGTTCTGATATGAGTTTGCATACGAGATGCGAAGAAGACCTTCGCCATAATTGCCAAAGGCCGTCCCTGGAACAACAGCCACCCCGGCCTCCTCCAGCAGATACATGGCCACCTGCTCGGCGGGTTGCATCAATTCCTCCACGCTGACTAAAAAGTAGAACGCGCCGCCGGGTTTGACGACCTGCAAGCCGGGAATTTTCTGCAATGCAGCGAAGAGGAAATTCCGGCGTCGCTCGAACTCCGCAACCATATTCGTCGATTCTTCTTGTGAACCGTTTAGAGCTTCCAATCCACCCCACTGTGCGAACGTTGTGGCGCAGGCCGTCGTATTCTGACGGATTCGAACCAGCGCCTCTATGACCGACTTCTCCGCAGCTACATAACCCAGCCGCCAACCCGTCATGGAATAGATCTTGGACATGCCATTTATAGTTATCGTACGCTCGCGCATGTTTGGCAGTGCGCCAATACTGATGTGCTCGTTGCCGTCGTATATAATGCGCTCGTAAATTTCGTCGGAAAGTACGTAAAGATTGTGTTTGATCGCGAGCCGCGCCAACTTATCGAGAATATCCTTGCCGTAGACAGCGCCGGTTGGGTTGTGTGGCGAGTTAATAACCAGCATGCGTGTTTTCGACGTAATACGGGCTTCGATATCTTCGATTCTGGGATAAAATCCGTCAGCGAATCGCGACGGAACAGAGATTGGAATGGCGCCGGCCATCTGTGCGCATGGACCGTAGGATACCCAATACGGATCGGGGATTAGAATCTCATCGCCGGGATTCAGGAGTCCCATCATGGTGATTGCAACTGCTTCAACGGCTCCCGAGGTGACGATAACCTCGCTACTCGCGTCGTACGAAAGGCCATTCTCCTTTGACAATTTACGCGTAATGGCCTCTCTGAGTTCCAGGATGCCGTAATTGGAACTGTAGTGGACCTTGCCCGCGGCGAGGGCATCAGCTGCGGCAGCTTTGATATGCGCCGGCGTGTCGAAATCCGGGCGACCGATTTCCAGGCGAATGACATCCCGACCCTTGCGCTCCAGATCATCCACAGCCTCGAGAATTTTCCGAATTCCGGAGAACGGGATACTGGCTAATCGATCTGCAATTTGCATCAAAGCGCCATCCTATTTGAAGTTCTGCGGATACCCGAGAATCAATACGAAATACGCAATCGAACGCCGCGCTTCAATGAGACGGCTCAGCATCGGTTAACAGATAAAGCCGTTATCACAGATCACCCTGTCATCCAATTTCAGGGTTGGCCGCATCAGCAGGATATCCCAGTGCATATCTGATGTATTGGTAATGAAGTCTGGACCGGTTGGCCACATTCGTGACAGAAGACTGTTGTCACCAATACCGCAGACGACCGTACCGCGCAGCTTCTCGAATTCTGCATGTTGCGTAAGCATGGCGCGGGAATTTAGGCCCAGGTTCAAGTGAACCGGGCCATGTGCTGCCGAGTCATCCGGCTGTTCAGCGAGCCAATGGCGTAGCCGGCCTCCACACAGCGGATCACCTTTCACGTCAACGATTTTGCCTTTTTCAATTGTTAGAAACACCGGTGAAGCGGGTGTCTCATGGTCATATGCCGGCTCATAAAGCAAAAACCCGTCAACAGCTAGAATCCCGTCGCCGCGCCCTTTAGGAATTACAAGTCCGGGATGAGCTGGGGGTAGCGTAGACCAGGTCCCGGTCCATTCATTTTGATCTCGATCCCAAAGAAATTCGTCAGCCGAAACGCCTGGCAAACCCTCGATATTCATCTCGAAGTCGGTGCCCGCCTCCGAGGTCATCGTCAACGTTTTCGCAGAGGTAAATACGTCAGCCAACTCTATCGCTTCTCGTCTGAGTTCGAATATATCGGCGGCAAGCATTGTCCTGATCAATGAATCCTCAAGGTGGTGGCCGCCAGTCCCATCTCCCGGGCTCATAATGCGGGCGCCCCTTTCCACCGCTTCGGCCAGAAAGTCTGCGTAACCTACCGCGAGGTCAATTATCAATTCTGCTTCACTACAAGCTGCTTTGACCATGGAGTTCCACTCGAAGCCCGGCTGCATCGTTGGTGGCGGTGGCGTTGGATTTTGAGAAACAGATACGTTTGCCCCCATTGCCATTGCGTAGCCCATGAAGACCGACACGACATGTTGTGGCGTCCGCGAATCAGAAATAATCAGGACTTTTGTCCCTGGCTGAAGATTGCACATGTCACGGTAAATCTTGTCTACGACGACAAGGAATTCCGGCTTCAGCGCCGTACTGATATCTGTTGTTTCAGACATAACTTCTAACACTCCTCAATGTATAGATTACTTCGAATTCTGCGAACACTAAGTGGCCCCTCGACTCTCGCAGACCGCTTTGACAGACTGCAGGCCTTCCGTCCTTCGCAGCATGCGTGAAAACCAAAAAACCAATGAAATGACAATCAGAAACCCCAACGCTGTGAGGATAATCGAGGGGCGGAACTTGTTGTCTTCAATCAAGTATGACAACAGATATGGTCCTGTCGAAAACCCTAGAAGAGTTGCAACGTTGGCTGTCGATACACCCAATCCCGATGGAACGAGCAATGCAAGAAGTGCGATGAAATATGGCGTTACGAAAGTAATGGACGCGTTAAAAAGTGCCGTTCCGACCGCGAATGCGACATC
>JAOTWM010000288.1 GCA_029862885.1 Gammaproteobacteria bacterium | reverse complement strand
AGTAATCGACTTACTCACCGAAAAGACGATATGGGGTGCGGTCGGGGAATAGTGCTCCGCATACCATTCCAATACCAGTGCCCCGCGGTGTAACACCACGAGAGCATCCGTGCTGGTGTCGACAAGAAAATCGTCCAGCGACCGGCTGCTCCCATCGGCATCGGTGTAATAGAAGTTTCGCAGCGAATCGTTTGTGCTCTGCAATGCGTCGGCGGTATCTGACGCAGCAATATTTTCAGTCGGGATGAGTTCGCGGATATGGTGAAATGCCCAGCGATGATTGGGCGGCTCCCTCCAGTTCGCGAGGCTGAGCCCACTCGGCCGCGGAACCATTGTGGTGCGGAGCATTAGTGCGCGGGTCACTTATTCGTAGGAATTCGTAAGCTGGGCTGCAATGGCATGCAATGCGGCACCGCACTCGATCGCGCGCGGTGGCGAGCGAAATTCCGGCCAGCTTGACAGTTTTACCGCGACCATGTCGTGGTGTGGATCGACATAGATCAACTGCCCGAATACGCCCCGTGCCATGATGACGCGGCGGGCGTAATCTTCGATCCAAAATTGGTTCCGGTAGGCGCCATTCGGAAAAATAGCGCGGTAATCTTGATCAAATTTGCTCGGATCGCACGCTAAAGTGTCGTCGAGCCACTCCTGTGGGACGATACGGCGATCGTTGCCGACTCCGCCGTCCAGCAACATTTGTCCGACCCGGGCGTAGTCTCTTAACGTCGCGTTGAAGCCGCCGTCGGCGAGGGCGTATCCCGCCGTATCGACAGTAAAGTAAGCGCTCTCTTCACAACCCAACGGGGCCCAGAGTTCGCGGCCGACCAATTCGGCTAGTCGCCACCCCGTAACCCGTTCCATGCAATTTGCGAGCACATCGGTTTCAATAGAGCGGTAACGGAAGCGGTCTCCGTGGGCACATTCCAATTTCACGAGTCCTAATATCTGCTCCCAAACGCAGCTCGGTGCCGGTTTATCGTCGGCAGCGATTTTCCAACCCGATGCAACATCGGTCCTGGCGATATCGGAATCCAGTGCTTCGTAATTCTCATCAAACTGCACGCCCGACGTCATATCTAAGACGTGCCTTAGCAGCGCGCCGTCCCATGCGGTTTCGGAAAGCTCAGGTAAGTAATCAGTAACCAGTGTCTCAGGATCCAACAGGCCGCGGCCAACGAGAATACCGGCTACACAGGAGGTCACCGACTTGGCCATCGATTGGGACAGGTGCTGAGTGCGCTCCGTCATTCCGTTCATGTATTTCTCATACACGATGACGCCCTCATGAAGTACCACGAATCCGTCGGTGTAGCTGTCGACCAACCACTGTTTAACAGTCGTCGCGTTGTTTTTGCCATTGTAGAACTCGATCTCGTCAAGATCGGTGGAATGCCGGGGTAGGGGCCAGACCGCATCCGCACCCCGCCAGACCTCAACGGTCGGTAATAATTCGCGGACATGTTGAAACGCCCATCGATTCCATGGTGCGCGGTCCCAAGCGTTGCGGGGAATGTCGGGCTGAATTGTGGCCGCTAGTGATGTCATGATCGGTTTTGCAGTGAAGCTACTAGATAAGTTAGGAGTCCGGAAGGGGGATCAGTGACGATCTCGTGAGGGCACCAACTGGTGGATTTCGGCGTTTGGTTATTATTTAACATAATATACATTATGCGCATATCGCTTGATCCAGAAACCTGGGAGCGGAATCGATTTTAAACATACTGCTCCCGTAGCAAGGCACGTATATTACGCTCGAATTGGAGTAATGGCCGCATACTAAAAGAAAATTAGGGGCGTGTTACGAGAACCACGTACTATTCGGAGCGCACAAACGACCGGTATTTTCTGTCTGCTGGGTGCGCTGTGCTTCTTGTCGGCCAGTGACAGCATCATCAAGTGGTTGAGCCCGACCTACGCGCTACATGAAATCATGTTGGCGCGGGCGCTCGTCGCGTTACCGGTTACTTTGTTCTTTATGCAACTTGAAGGCGGGTTCCGGAATTTGTATACCCGGCATCTGGGCTTGCACATTGTCCGTGGCCTGTTTCTTGTTCTCGCCAATATGTGCTTCTTTCTGGGTCTGGCTACGATGCCGTTTGCCGAGGCGGTATCGTTGTTTTTCGTCGCGCCGCTGTTCATCAGTGCCCTATCATACTTGGTGCTCCGCGAAACCGTTGGGCTGGTTCGATGGATAGCGGTATCGGTCGGTCTGGTCGGGGTCGTCGTGGTGTTACGCCCAGGGTTCGGAATGGTCTCTCTGACCGGTGTCCTGCCGCTATTTGCGGCGCTTGCGTACGCCTGTATGCAAATTCTCACCCGACGACTTGGCGCCGGGGATAAGGCATCGACATTAGCATTCTACATTCAGGCAATGTTTATCGTGGTGAGCGCAACAATCGGCGTTAGCATCGGCGACGGGCGATTCGGCGATACCGAAAACCCAACACTGGCGTTTCTTGTCCGTGCGTGGACTTGGCCGGCGTATTCGGACTGGATCCTGCTGGGCGGATGCGGCCTTTTGGTGGCCTGTGGCGGTTATTTGATATCGCAAGCGTATCGCTTGGCCCAAGCCGCGGTCGTAGCCCCATTTGAATACGCCACCCTACCCTTTGCGTTGTTTTGGGGCTATCAACTGTGGGGCGATTGGCCCGATACGGTCACATTTATCGGCAGTGCACTGATCGTTGGCAGCGGGTTGTTCGTTTTGAGTTATGAAATTCGGCGGGCGCGCACCGCGGACTCGTAGCGTCTTATCCCAGCATTACTCGTTGCCCGATGCCTGAATCGGAGCCAGTACCAGGACCGCAGCGATTGCTAACGCGGCGGCGGCTACCAGCGATGGCATGAAATAGCTTCGGCCGATGTCATAGGCGATCCCAGCGAAGGATGGGCCGATCATCTGACCCAGTCCGAAGGCCGCCGTCATCAGCGCCAGCGTGCGGCGTGGGTCGCCGCACGACAACCGTCGTGCATTGGCCAGTCCAAGCGCTGTGATTCCCATAAACGTACCGCCTAACAGCACGGCGGCCGCCAGTACCGCCCAGACGCTGCTGACCACCACCGACAGCACGACACCGATGCCTTATGGCCCCGGTCGACAGAGCCGAGATTGCGAGCGCCGTAAGCAACCATAGACGGCGACCACCCGACAGCGATTCCTTGGTCGCTAACAACGCGCCCAGCAGATAACCAAAGAAGTTGGATGACGCGATGGCGCCGGCTTCAGCCTTCGTCAAGTCGAGACTTTCCACCATAAACGGCAGGATTGGCGTGTAAACGAAACGCCCGATACCCATTGCTACGGCGAGCGCGATCAAACCGCCAAACGCCACTGCGGCGGCTCGATGCGACTCGCCGTGCATCACTCGATGATGCCTGACTTTATTGCCAAAATTCCCCTATCGAAAATCCCTTCGTGTCATTACGGCAGAGGCAAGTTATTGTTCTTGGGTCTTCTGATTTTCGATCGGCACCACATCGTCCAGTAGCATCTTGTTAATAATTTCATGGCCGTTCGATAACGATATCGCTGTTTCTCCATCATCAGATTCGAGGCTGACGTCCGCGTGATGCTTGAGAAGAAGCTCGACGATTTCAATTTGACCATTTTTTGCTGCTAGCATTAACGCTGTTCTCGAATCGTTAGTTTTTGCATCGACATTTGCCCCACTTTCAAGCAGAGCCTTCGCCACTTCCACATGACCAACAATAGCCGCGTACATTAGTGGCCTCAGTCCATCGACATCCAAGCTGTAGTCGGGGGAGAAGCCGGCAGCCAAGAGTCTTTGCACGCCCTTCAGGTCGCCGAAAAACGCGTAGTCGACGAGTGCTGTCGGAGAGGACGACAAAGAAGGGCTTGCGATTAGTCCCGATGTGTTGACTTCTCCTGAATCGAGTGGCCCACGATCTCCGGATTGGTTGGTTACGTTTGCCAACGGCTGCAGCTTCGCCAAAAAACTTTCATCGCTGGGATCAATGCGCTGCGCACGTTCATGGTATTCAGCGATGATATCGAGATCGCCTCTGTCGCGTGCAAATTTTGCCCACTTCACATATGTTGTCCTGATCTGATCTATACCTAGGCGCGCCTGCTGGTTGTCGGGGTCGAGTCGAAGTATTTCCCGATAAGTATCTAACGCGTTATCGTCAATCGGCAGCGTCAACTTTTTGCTCGCCATCTGCTCGCTTGCGTGGTCGTGCAGTTCTTCGATTTTCTGGATCAGCGATGAATCTCGCTGAATCGATTCAATCGAGACAGCAGGCCTATCCACGTGCAGGTTCAGCCTCTGAGGCGACTCTTCTTGCGCAGTCGAAGCGTAGTTGTCCAACTGCACAGGCATACTCACCGTACCGAGTTCACCGGAGGTCGGCCCGACGTCATTACTTATTAAATAGCCATTTGTATTGCTTTCCCGAACCATGTCATCATCAGCACTTGGATCAAACGTTGCCGCTATCTTAGCTACATTTTGTTCGATAAAGGGGGCAATTCCATCATCGAGACCTAGAAATTTACCTTCCGAGATCATGCGCAAACCGCCGACACCAGCCAGAATGATTACAATAGCGATGACGTAGAAAATCATATTGGACGCGCTCTTCTCCCGTTTCCGAGTCGGGCGCGCCTCAAGTGACAACGCCGGCACAACCAGTTTTGCAGTTTCCTCGGATACCCCATCTTCGACCGACTCTATTTGCGCAATCGAGGGTGCTCTTTGTCTCGCTATGTCTCCCTTTGCATCGTCGGATGAACCGGAGGACGATGACGCGCTGACGGCGTCTAGCGAAGTTAGTGTCCGAGACTCCGCGTCTCTGCGAACATCACTTTCGGCTGAGCCCGAACTCGGTTTCCTCTCCGAATAACCGGACAAACCAAGATCATCGCTCTTCGAATTACCGATACGACCGCCGTGCTCGGCGCGAGGGTTCTGTGCAACCGCGGCTCCCGCCCGAGCAGGTGCCACTGCGAACATGTGGCCTTTTTCTTCAGCAGCTTGTTTTCCGCGTATAACGACGAGTGCTTCGGGAGTGATGCACGCGTCTGCGATAAGTTTGTGTTTAAACTTAGCCGGTGCCACCACCAAAAATTGAATCAACTTATCCTCCGACCCCGGCTGAAATGGTATTTCAGTAAGCTTTTTCCAATCAGCTGGTTCGAGTGCTTCGGCGTCTTCAATAAACAAGAAGATATTTGCCTCAAAGCGCTTAATTTTGACCAAAATTCGTTGCAGCTCTGGATCGAACTCTTGGCCGATTATTGCTTCACCGAGAAATCTGATTTGATCCTTCACCATTTCATTGAGAACCACCGCTCTCGACTGTTTGCCGATGCTCACGATGAGTTTGTCCAGAACCGAGCGAATGTCCATTTCTTTTGAAACAGTGACGAGAATTAATTTGATTTTGCTGCGGCGTGCCTCCCTGCGAATACGACTGGAGATCGAACCCAACTTCGAGTCCGATTCGTTCCGAGGATTCCGACTTCGAATGGGTTCGTCACGTGTAGTCATAGCTCATATACAAATAGGAGAATTCCGATGCAGGCGATGAAAATGCAAGCAGTTATCGCTAGTCATCGGGATGACCCCCAATAACACATCCCAGTATCGTTATCTAACGACGGCGAATTCGTTTCACACAGTCTCGCATGAATGCTAGCCCTAAACCAGTCCATACACGGATGACGGAGCGGGGTTAAAGGGGCTCGGTTATACGCCGTCTCAGTAGTGATACCCAATTGCGGACGCTATTTAGACGAAAATCCGGGCACTCAACATGCCCAGCTCAACTACCGTTCCAAGCGTCAGCGCCGCGCCGATTCCACTTCGGCCTCGCGTCTCCGCTGCGAAATCGCAGGCTGCGAAACGGCAATCTCGTAGTAAATTGCTCGTAACGGAATTGTTTACCTGAAGGAGTCGCAGATTCGTCTGTTTTTGCAGCACTCACGGATCGCTCCTGTACATAATGAGATCGAAAAGGTGGCGTGGCATTGTCCGCAATTGTCGGTGATTGCGTTAACCCTTCCCTACTCCAGTGGTTTCAGGTCACCAAGCACTGTTGGAATCAGCTCCGCTACGGTGGGATGAATGTGCACGGCGCGTTGAATGACCGTGTAAGACTGCTTTACATACATTGTGTCGATAATACAGTGAATGAATTCATCACCGCCGATTCCGAGAATGGCGGCACCTAAGATCTCCTTGGTATCAGCATCGACGATAATTTTAATAAATCCTTGCGTTTCGCTGCGTTCACGCGCGCGCCCGACCCGTGTCATCATAAGCTTGCCTATCAGCGCACGACGCCCCGATGCTCGAACCTGTTGTTCAGTCATGCCCACCCGGCCGAGCGGCGGATCGATGAATAAACCGTAACAAAGAATACGATCGCTGACCTTGCGCGGGTCGTTGTCCAGTAGATTGGCGGCAACGATTTCAAAGTCGTTATAGGAGGTATGGGTAAATGCACCAAAGGCATTTACTTCCCCA
>JAOTWM010000248.1 GCA_029862885.1 Gammaproteobacteria bacterium | reverse complement strand
GAGCAAGCGCTATTGCAGGCCCTGCTCAATTACGGCCCCGCGACGACCGTTACAACTTCAGACCCGCCGGCGTTCCTGGTTGTGCCGCGGCTCGGCACGATCTCTCCCTGGTCCAGTAAAGCCACCGATATCGCGTGCTACAGCGGCCTCGATCAGGTGCGCCGTATCGAGCGTGGTGTCGCTTGGTACTGCGCCGAGCAGGATTCATTGAGTACAACGCAGCGCGCAGAATTACAACGTGCTGCGCACGACGCGATGACCGAAAGCGTAATCCGCGACTTTGACGCCGCGGCCTCGGTTTTTGAGAAATTCGATCCGGCGCCGTTAACCACTATCGATGTATTAGGGCAGGGCATTGAAGTGTTGCATGAGGCCAATAGCTCATTAGGGCTGGCACTGTCGGTACAGGAGATCGAATATCTCGCGGCGCACTGCCGCGATGCGCGACGTAATCTTACCGATGTCGAACTCATGATGTTCGCGCAGGTCAACTCGGAACACTGCCGGCACAAGATCTTCAATGCGGATTGGGTGATTGACGGTACTCCGCAGGACGCATCGTTATTCGCGATGATTCGCGACACCCATTCCCATAACAGTGCCGGTACCATCGTGGCGTATTCCGATAACGCCGCGGTTATCGAAGGTGCGAGCGCGGGCCATTTTTATGCGGACGCAACGAGCGCAGAATACCGATTTAGCCCTGAACCGAGACATTTCGTCATCAAGGTTGAAACCCACAACCACCCGACGGCTATCGCTCCGTTTCCCGGTGCCGCAACCGGTTCGGGAGGTGAGATCAGGGACGAAGGCGCGACCGGCCGCGGGGCGAAGCCGAAGGCCGGTGTGACGGGGTTCTCGGTGTCGCATTTGCACATTCCCGGGGCTGCGCAGCCCTGGGAAGGGACCGGCGCGCGGCCGCCCCATCTTGCGTCAGCGCTGCAGATTATGCTCGAGGGGCCGATTGGCGGTGCGTCATTCAATAATGAATTTGGACGACCCAACGTCGCGGGATACTTTCGTAGCTTCGAATACCGCAATGCCGATCATTGGTGGGGTTATCACAAACCCATTATGTTGGCAGGAGGATTGGGCAATGTTCGTCCTGAGAATGTGCGCAAAGAAACGTTTGTGGCCGGTACCCATATCGCCGTATTGGGGGGTCCTGCGATGTTGATCGGACTCGGTGGCGGTGCGGCCTCCAGTATCGCGAGCGGGCGCGGTAACGTCGAGTTGGATTTTGCATCGGTGCAGCGCAGCAATCCGGAGATGGAGCGCCGTTGCCAGGAAGTCATCGATAGTTGCTGTGCGCAGGGCAAGGATAATCCGATCCTCGCAATTCACGACGTCGGCGCCGGTGGATTATCAAACGCACTGCCCGAACTCGTAAACGGTGCGGGGCGGGGCGGGCATTTTCAACTACGCGATATTCCCAACGACGATTTCGGGATGTCGCCATTGCAAGTGTGGTGCAATGAAGCTCAAGAGCGCTATGTATTGGCCGTTGCTCCCGAGCGGTGGGCGGAGTTCGAATCGATTTGCCATCGCGAACGTTGTTTGTATGCGCTCGTCGGGGTGGCTACGGCCGACCGCAATTTGCGACTCGACGATCGCTATTTTGAGGCCGACGACTCGGACCCCCGACGCGCCGCACCCATCGATATTCGTATGGACGTGCTGTTGGGCAATCCGCCGCGCATGGTGCGAGAGGTCCTCCATAAGGCGAACGTTACCCAGCCGTTTGCGACCGCCGCAATCGATATCGATACGGCGGCGCGCAGGATATTGTTGTTTCCCTGCGTCGCCGATAAGTCGTTTTTAATCAACATTGGAGACCGCAGCGTGACCGGTCTGATCCACCGCGATCAGATGGTGGGGCCTTGGCAAGTTCCGGTAGCCGACGCCGCGGTGACCCTGGCCGGCTACGACACCGTGACGGGTGAGGCAATCGCTATCGGCGAGCGCACGCCGATAGCGGCGCTGGACCCGGCCGCCAGCGGCCGCTTAGCGATTGGTGAGGTCATCACGAATATCGCGTGTGCCGATATCGCTGAGCTCGCTGACATCAAGCTTTCGGCCAATTGGATGGCGGCTGCGGGTGCACCCGGTCAGGATGCGGCGCTCTACGATACCGTCAAAGCCGTGGCTGGCGAATTATGTATCGCGCTCGGGATTTCGATTCCGGTCGGCAAGGATTCGATGGCCATGCAGACGGTTTGGCATGAGGGCGATATCGAGCACCGCGTAGTGGCGCCGGTATCGCTGATCGTAACCGGTTTCGCGTCAATTGCCGATGTTCGTAATACCGTAACACCGCAATTACAACGCGATGGGCCGGACGCCGATCTGTGGCTCATCGATCTCGGTCGTGGCCAGCATCGCCTCGGTGGCTCGACGCTGGCGCAAACGTATGGTGCGCTCGGCGGCAGCGTTCCAGATGTCGACGACCCGCAGTTACTCATTGATTTCCATAAAGCGATACAAGCGCTGCGCAAGGCCCGGCTGTTGCTGGCATATCACGATCGATCGGATGGCGGATTATTAGCGACGCTATGCGAAATGGCGTTCGCCGGTCGCGCCGGAGTCGATATCGATCTCGGCGTGTTACCGGGCAATGCCGCGTCGGCGTTGTTCTGCGAAGAGTTGGGCGGCGTCGTTCAAACCCCGCAGAGTGATCGAGACGAAGTCGAAGCCCTTTTGCGGGCGGCGGGGGTGGGCACGTATGCGCATCGCATTGGAACCAGTAACAGCGCCGATCGGATTGCGCTGCGCGTGGATGGTGAGTACTGCCTCGATGCATCGCGTACCGAACTGCATCGAGTCTGGTCGGAAACAACCTGGCGTATGCAATCGCTTCGGGATAATCCCGCGTGCGCCCAACAGGAATACGACCGTCTCCTGGATCCTACCGACACCGGCCTTCGGATCGAATTGGGTTTCGATGCGGGTGATAACATTGCTGCTCCGTATCTGCAAAGCGGCGCACGGCCGCGAATCGCGGTGTTACGGGAGCAAGGTGTGAACGGGCATGTCGAAATGGCAGCGGCGTTCCATTGTGCAGGGTTTACCGCAGTCGATGTGACTATGCACGACATAATATCCGGTGCCGTCGGCCTGGGCGAGTTTAAAGGGTTAGTGGCGTGCGGCGGTTTTTCATTCGGTGATGTGCTCGGCGCGGGGCAGGGGTGGGCGAAGTCCATCCTCTACCAACCGCGTGCCGCGGATCAATTCGCAGCATTCTTCGCGCGCACTGATACATTCGCGCTGGGTGTGTGTAACGGCTGTCAGATGTTCGCGGGATTGACAGGAGTGATCCACCACGCAAAACACTGGCCCCAATTTGGGCGTAATTTGTCCGAACAATTTGAAGCCCGTTTTCTGAATGTAGAGATTCCAGACAACCCGTCTGTGTTGCTGCGGGGAATGGTGGGGTCGATTCTCCCGGTAGTCGTCGCGCACGGCGAAGGACGTGTCGATTTTGCGGCCGCAGGCAACGAGACCGCGGCCGCGGCGGAGAATCTCGTCGCGCTGCGGTATGTCGATCACGCCGGACGCGCGACCGAACGATACCCTTATAATCCGAACGGCTCGCCACTTGGAATGGCCGGCTTCACGACGCCGGATGGGCGGGTAACCATCATGATGCCGCACCCGGAGCGGGTTTACCGGACCGTGACGAATTCCTGGGCACCGGGGGATTGGGGGGAACACGGCCCATGGATGCGTATGTTCTGGAACGCGCGGGCCTGGGTCAACTAGCAGCTGTTGTCGCCGTGCGTGTTCGGACCGGCTGCTGGCGAATTATAATTCCAACTATCAAGGATAAAATATATGAGCGTGCATCGTTTTTCGTGGACCAATTTCTTGTTGCGATTGATGTTCGCAATGATACTGGTATTTGTTACCTATAACCCCGAGAAACTGTCGTATTACCACTGGTCCATTGCGCCGTTGTTGGGCGGTGAGAGTGATGCGTCCGTATCCGTGTTACAACTGTTTTTGGGCGTTGTACTACTGATCGGCTGGGTTATTTTTCTACGTGCGACAATGCGTGCGTTGGGAGTAATCGGTTTGGTTCTGGCCGTCGCATTTTTCGGCACGCTGTTGTGGCTGGTCATCGACTACGGCCTGGTGTCGGCGGAAAATTCCCGTGCATTGTCGTATCTTGTGTTGCTGGGATTGGCCGGAGTGCTATCCACCGGTTTGTCGTGGTCCCATATTCGCCGCCGGCTTACCGGGCAACTCGATGTTGACGAGACGGACGACTAGCCCGCATATTGCACGAAGGCGGACGATGCATCAGCAATCGTGTCCATATATCAATCAATTGCTCCGTGTTCTGGAACCCGGGCCCGGTGTACAGTTTGTTCTGTTCGAAGTTCCCAGAAAAATCGGGCGTCCTATTCGACACGATCGTCCTTGATTCATAGCTACGGCTACGCATCTTCGGACGATCGCATCGACTACTTAGCCCGATTTCCCCTGAAGCCCGAACCCTTCATGAATTATCCGGGCTAGGCGTAATTCCGTGTTGCCGCACGGTGAGCGTCAAGCTGGGTTGGTTAGAGGCGCGGCCGAAGACCGCCGCTAATTACTTGCAACTATTATGAAATTGGCGCCGGTGCGTACACGGCCGGTGAACTACGCAAGGGTTTCGGGTTCATATTTTCTCTAAATCCCGAGCGTAATAACGATCTCGGAATTCTCCACAATTACATTTTTCAAAACCATCCGTGCTGCGGCCTGTTTGGCATCTCGTGCATTCAAGGAATATATCGGGTGTTCGTTATAATATTCATTGAGTGCTTGGGCTAGCACCGTAGTAATGGTTTTTTCATGTTTCTCCGGAACGCCCTGGACGAAGAGTTTCTCAGTTACAGGATCGGTTAAATAAAACTCCTCCCGATATATCAACAGATCCTCCCAGGCGCTCCTTGTCTCCACCAACATTTATGTTCAGTGCAATATCGAGACCACCGTTAACACGCCCACTACCATCTTCTAAGACAACACGCGGATTCTGAAACACGACCTGAAAAACGAACAAATATGTTTTCGTGAGGGCAAGAATCAATAGAATTTTCTTCATTTCCGACCGCTACAACCACTCGAACCACATGCAGTGATCGGGCCCAAATTTCCTCTTCTTGTTGTAGCGGCAGCGCATAGAACTACTTATCCGGCAACTCCGGCGCGGCAAGTTCTTTTTGCCGAAGGGGCAGATCACCGCCTAGAAAAAACTCATTGAGTTGAGGTGGCGCCACAGACGTCTGCGATAACATGTTGTGAACTTGACCGCGATGATGTACTTGATTGACGAATAAGTGAAATAAAACATTCGCTATCGCTTCCTTGTATTTTTGTCCGTTCGTCCTTCGGAACGATACGGATGAGGCGAGTGATGAGGCGTCTTGATTCTTGCAGAACCGGACCACTTTGTGTTCGACCTTGAGTTGTCTGCTCCTCAATGCAGGAGTATCGAAGCAAAGTTCGTCACACTCCGGAGATACTCGCTCTTCTCCGGAAGGTCTGCCGAGGTAAACCAAATCCGCGATGAGGATGTGATTAAGCATGGCGTGAATAGAGCCGAAATAAGCCACACGTTGCGTAAAGTAGTGCGGCTCGACTAGGGCTCTGCACGCCGAGTAAAGCCGGTAATTACTCCAGCGATTGTTTCGAGCCATTGCGACGAAGTGCGAATACAGATTAAACATGTGCTTCAATTCTATAGATTCCGAATCTGCATCGACACGACCTTGCCGCCGTCCAGCGCTTGTGTTCCCACCGCCACAAACTCCTGTTTGGCATGAAACGCTAGGGACGCGGTGTTCGCCGGCTCGAGGTTCATCTCGGCAGCCAGCCAATGCAGTCCGGTCCCCCGAGCCCACGATTCAATGCGAGCGTAAAGCGCTCTACCGATACCCGAACCTCTCGTATCCTCTGAAACAACGATTCGATCGATGTAGAAGAAGCGTTTCAGCCGATCAGAAAACCAACGGTAATTCACGCTGTCGTACGGGGAACCGTCCGCGAACCCCATAAGGAAACCGACGACGCTGTCATCTTGCTCCGCGACAATGGTTTGGGCGGACATCTCGAATAGAGAATGAAATCGAACGCTGTCCATAGGGCTTGTTGCAGCTATCGATGCAGCATTTAATCGGAGGATGTCGTCTTCGTCGTCAAGGCAAGCTTGCCTAATTGCGAATTCAGCCACGGCCCGTCCTTCTCACTCCATTCGCGAAGCAGGGTGAACGGTGGGTTGTCTACCGAGCCCCATTTTCAAGTACTAGTATGGTGATTTCGGGCGGCACCAGAAAACGAATCGGCAATATGCTCGTGCCAATCCCGGAACTAACGAATAAATGCCTCCCCGATTCAATGATATGTCCGATCGCAAAACGTTCGCCGTATTTTGAAGGTACCATAGGACGGCCGATCCCTGGAATGTAAACCTGGCCTCCGTGGGTATGACTCGCAACCGTTAAGGTCACATGGTCGGGTACGTCCGGGAACAGGTCCGGGTTGTGGGTGAATAGCAACGAAGTTTCGTTTTTGGGCACCGATGCAATTGCCTTTTGGACGTCATGGGGCCCTTCCCAATAATCGCTGACGCCGACGAGAGAGAATGCGCATTCCCCATCGATTATCCGTGCCGAGCGGTCTTCCAGAACCGTGATACTTTCTGCTTCCAGTGCTGATCGAACCCGCGTAGGGTCAAGCCACCAATCGTGATTTCCCAATACCGCGTATACACCCATCGAGGCGTGCAGATTTCCGAGCAACTTGGCCGCGGTCTCGGGCGCCTCGAAATTACCACCGACGACCCCATGTATGACGAAATCGCCGGGGAGCAAAATAAGATCCGGCATGGCTTGTTGGGTGATTTCAACAATCATTCGAAGCTTGTCTACTCCGTTGAATGGCGATCCCACGTGCAAGTCGGCCAGCACGGCCACTCGTAAGCCCGAACACGCTGCAGGCCATTTTGGTATTGCACATGATACTCGGAGACCCGAATACTCGAAGGTTCTAACCAGAACGCCCAGGCGCCTAAGCTGATGACCAAGACGGCGATTGCGATAAAGATACGTTTCACCGTAATCGTCTTAGCTTGACGATAACGCAGTGTCAGTTTTCGGCTGCACGTCTAACCGACCTACGAAAACAATTCTCCCGAATGGTGGACGACGGGGCATTGGCCTCGACAGACTATTTGCCGCGGCGTAATTCAGCGTAGATAAAAAACTCTCCCGAAGTCTGAACTGTGCCTCGCCAGCCTAGTGTTGCCACGCGTCGTTGCAGCGCCGCGGGCTCGTAGAAGATTTTGACTACGGTGTATTCGCTGCCGTCATTGAGCCGCCGGGTTTCTGTGCCATCGGAGCGTGTACCGAGTTCGTGGTCGCGTGCGGTGGAGTTCGGCGT
>JAOTWM010000247.1 GCA_029862885.1 Gammaproteobacteria bacterium | reverse complement strand
GCAATCGCAAACCGTGAGGCGGGAGGGACGGTGTTCACCATTACGATTGACCCTACTTCGATCGCCGGCGCGGACAATTCACCAAGAATGCGAAGTTGATCTTGAATTCTCCAACAACAGGATCCGACTTGGTGGATTTTCCAGTCAAGTACTTCATCAACTGGTTAGAATACTAGTAGGATATATCGCGATGGCATGGTGGGGAAAATTTATCGGCGGGGGCTTGGGTTTCTTGATGGGAGGGCCGCTCGCCGCCGTGCTGGGTGCCGCGCTCGGTCATCAGTTCGACGTGGGTTTGCAGCGCATCGCGATCGATCCACCTACTGGCGGCAACTTGCAGGAACGGATTCAAGCCGCTTTCTTTACCGCCACGTTCTCGGTGATGGGCCATATCGCGAAGGCGGACGGTCGCGTTTCGGATCAGGAAATCGCGTTGGCCCGACAACTAATGGCCGAGATGCAACTTTCCTCAGATCAACGTCGTGCTGCCATCGCGTTGTTTGATCAGGGTAAACAATCAGACTTTCCGTTGGATGATGTGCTGGAGCAGTTCCGCCACGAATGCCATCGTCGCTCTACGTTGGTCCGCATGTTCCTCGAGCTGCAAATTCGCGCGGCACTCGCCGATGGCCGGCTTGACCCGGCCGAGAATCGAATTTTGCGGAGGGCAGCCGAGAGGCTCGGCATATCGCGTCGCGAATTCGAGGCGCTGCTGCAGTTCATCGGTGGCATCATGCACGACGGTGCGGGCCGTCACGTACATCGGATCGAAGACGATTATAAGGTGCTCGGTGTGACTAAGGCCGCTACGGATGCGGAAGTTAAGAAGGCGTACCGGCGTTTGATGAGCCAACACCACCCCGATAAGTTAGTGTCGAAGGGATTGCCCGAGGAAATGATGAAGGTTGCAACCGAAACCACTCACGAGATTCGGTCGGCGTACGAACGCGTCATGGAAGCCCGCAAAGTGTGAGCACCGATTCGAACAACAGCGACTCATGCCGTGCGCCTTGCTCTGTGTCGCCCCTTCTCCTATAGTCTTGGGCGTAACTGACTATTTGTCTACTGCAACTGATTATTGGGAACCGAGCCCTTCTCGGAGTGAAAGTTTCCCACTGCCACAGTAGATTCTTCCTGCGCCCGACAGACTCCTAGACAACCCGGTATAAATCGAATGAAGAAGTCGCTGCTGCACCGGCTCGAAGAGCGCGAAGCCATTATCGGCATATTGGGATTAGGTTACGTGGGATTTCCGTTACTGAGTCGATTCGCCGCAGTCGGATATCGCACGATTGGATTTGACGTCGACTCCGCGAAGATCGATGCGTTGAACGTACAGCGCAGTTATTTACCCCACATCGACATGACGGGAGTACATGCGGCCATACAGGCCGGGACCTGCGAGGTGACCATCGCGATCGAGCGCGTGGCCGAGGTGGACGCGGTGATCTTGTGCGTACCGACGCCGTTGGACCGATACCGTGAACCGGACTTATCGTTCGTTACCGATTCGGTCGAAGCCATCGCACCGCATATGCATGCCGGGCAAGTACTGTCCCTAGAGAGCACAACTTATCCCGGCACCACCGAAGAAGAGTTGCGGCCGCGTCTCGAGCGCGCAGGGTTTGTCGTCGGAGAGTCGGTGTTTCTTGTTTACTCACCGGAGCGCGAAGACCCGGCCAACCCGGATTTTACAACCCGGACTATTCCGAAGGTAGTTAGTGGATCGACGTCACATTGTCTCGATGTTGCCGAGGCATTATACAGCCAGGTGGTGGATACCCTGGTGCCGGTTTCATCGACACAAACCGCGGAACTTACCAAGATTCTTGAGAACATATATCGTGCGGTGAATATCGCGCTCGTAAATGAACTCAAGATGGTGGCGGAACCGATGGGCATCGATATTTTCGAAGTGGTGCGGGCCGCTGCCACCAAACCGTTTGGCTTCAATGCGTTTTATCCCGGCCCGGGTTTAGGCGGTCATTGTATTCCCATTGACCCGTTTTATTTGACATGGAAGGCCAGAGAGTACGGTGTCGGGACGAAATTTATCGAGTTGGCCGGTGAGGTTAATACCGACATGCCGGCCTACGTCGTAGAGAAGATCACCGATGCACTTAATCGCCATGTCAAACCCGTGCGCGATGCGAATATCTTGGTGTTGGGCATTGCTTACAAAAAGAACGTAGGGGATGTGCGCGAGTCTCCCAGTATCGCGATTATTAGTCAGTTATTAGATAAGGGTGCACGGGTAAGCTATAGCGATCCGCACGTCCACCATTTTCCACGTATGCGCAAACATTATTTCGATCTTCACAGTGAGGCGCTCACGCCGGATCTGTTGGCAGGCCAGGATTGTGTGGTGGTGGCGACTGATCACGAGGCGATCGACTGGGATTTGGTGCGCAAGCATGCACGCTTGATCGTCGATACTCGTGGTGTCTACGAAGTCGATAACGAGACCGTGTTTCGGGCGTAGGGTGGATGAGGCGAAGCCGAACGCCGCGGCCCGATGGGGTCAGGGTCTTCGACTCTGACCCTGGTTTAGTTGCCGGATTAGTTTACCGGAAATCCCGTGACCGTGTCGTTAGCCGGCCAAGCAGATGACTATAGTCATGCAGTTCTGCGGCGATAACGTGTAGCACATCACCCTCACGTTGAATTATTCCTGTTGTTCCCATTAAGCGGGCTCCTATCAGTATCGGCCGTTGTGCATCGGCAATACGCCGCCATACGATGATGTTGATGTGACCGGTTTCATCTTCGAGGGTAATAAAGGCGACGTTGTTGGCACTGCTAGGGCGTTGCCGAGTAATTACAAGACCTGCGACTTGGGAATGTTGGCCATCCGCCAAGTGGTAGGCTTCGTCGGCGGTAATGATTCCGGCCTTAGCCAGGCGTGGACGCAGTAGCGCCATGGGGTGGCGGCCTAAAGTGAGGCCGACATGGATGTAATCCGCAACAACGTCCTCGCCCTCTGTCGGTTTGTGCAGCAACGGTGCACCTTCGGGAAAAGTCACCTTGTTCCACAACGGCAAGGTCACTCCGCCGCCCGCAGCGGCCCAACGTGCGCGATGACGATGTCCGGCAATTTTGTGCAAGGCGCCCGCCGCCGCCAGTGCTTCGATATCGCCACGTTGTAATTGTGCGCGTGTAATTAAGTCGTCGGTATCCCGGTAGGGTGCATGGGAACGTGCATCGATGAGTCGCTCGACAGCGGCCCGGCTCAAGCCTTTTACCAGTCGCATCCCCAGGCGCAGAGCTGGAGATTGGCATTGGAGATTGCCCTGCGGTGGGTCTTCGGATAGCAGATGACTGTCCCAGCCACTGCTATGGATATCGACTGGGTGTACAGTGACGCCATGACGAACCGCATCGCGCACGAGTTGCGCCGGCGCATAAAATCCCATGGGTTGGCTGTTTAACAATGCGCAGGTAAATGCAGCCGGCTCATGGCATTTTAACCATGCCGATACATAGGCCAGCAAGGCGAAGCTCGCCGCATGGGATTCGGGGAAACCGTATTCTCCAAAACCCTTGATCTGTTGGAAAATACGCTGCGCGAACGACTCGGAGTAACCGCGCTTACGCATGCCGTCGATCAAACGTTGCTGATAATGTTCGAGGCCGCCGCGGCGTTTCCATGCCGCCATTGAGCGACGTAAACCATCGGCTTCGCCGGCACTGAATCCCGCAGCCACCATCGCGAGTTTTATGACCTGTTCCTGAAAAATCGGTACACCAAGCGTGCGTGCCAGAACCTCCCGTATCGCGTCTGTTGGATAGGTCACCGCCTCGGCACCTTGGCGGCGGCGAAGATACGGATGCACCATCTCGCCTTGGATCGGTCCGGGACGGACAATTGCGATCTCGATGACCAGGTCGTAAAAGTTTTCAGGCTTTAAGCGTGGCAGCATGACCATTTGGGCACGTGATTCGATTTGGAATACGCCAACGGTATCGGCGCGCTGTATCATGTGATACACCGCCTTGTCATCGGCGGGTAATGTTGCCATCTGCAATCGTTCGCCACGGTAGGTTTCGATGAGATCGAAGGCACGATGGATCGTGTTCAACATGCCTAAGCCTAAGCAATCCACTTTCAATAAACCCAATGCATTGATATCGTCTTTGTCCCATTGGATGACGGTGCGTTCCGGCATCGCGGCGTTTTCGATCGGTACCAGCGCCGATAATGGAGTGGCAGAGATCACGAAGCCGCCGACGTGTTGGGACAGATGGCGCGGAAATCCCACCAATGTGTTAACCAAGTTAAGCACTCGCTTAAGCAACGGATTGTTGGGATCGAAACCCGCCTCCCGTAGCCGTTCCGGCAACACACGTGCGCCATCCCACCACGACAAGTTTTTAGCGAGTCGATCGACTTGCTCAAGGCCCAATCCCAGAGCTTTGCCGACATCCCGCAGCGCACTTTTGGATTGATAAGTAATTACCGTTGCGGTAAGCGCAGCATGTTCCCGGCCATATTTTTTATAGATGTATTGCAACACCTCTTCGCGGCGGTCATGTTCGAAATCAATGTCGATATCGGGAGGCTCGTTGCGCTCGCGTGACACGAATCGCTCGAATAATAAATCCATACGTGCCGGGTCGACCTCGGTGATCCCCAAGCAAAAGCACACCGCAGAATTGGCCGCTGAACCACGGCCTTGACAGAGAATATTTTGTGAGCGGGCAAACTGTACGATGTCGTAGACCGTGAGGAAATACGCTTCATATCGAAGTTCGGCGATCAACGCGAGTTCATGCTCGATGCCTGTGCGTACTTTTTGCGGTATACCCCCTGGCCAGCGATTGTTGGCGCCCTGTTCGGCGAGGGTTCGCAGATACTCTGTAGCGGTCATGCCATCGGGAACCGCCGTGCACGGGTATTGGTAGCTCAGTTCATCGAGTGAAAACCGGCAGCGTTCGGCAACTGCTAATGTTTCCGCTAATAATTCCGGCGGATAGAGTCGCTCTAGATGTTTGCGGCTTTGCAGGCAATGCTCGGCATTTGCGTGCAGTAGTTTTCCTGCATTGTGTACGGGGATGCCGTGTCGAATCGCTGTCAGGGTGTCTTGCAAAGCCTTTCGCGAGCGGTCATGCATATGGACGTTGCCGCTGGCTAGCAACGGCAAACCAGTATGGGTACCGATATCGGTAAGTACGGCCAGCGTGCGGCGATCGATACCGCTTAGCGATTGTTCTACAGCCAGCCATGAGCGGCCGTGAAACGTTTCGGCTACCCATTTCGCATGGGCTCCAAGAGAGATGCTGTCGTGGCTACCCGGGCTCGGTACGCCGGGGGCGAACAATGCCAGGCAGCCAGCCGTAGTGACTTCGTTAATGTCATCGCGCCCCAGCGCGTAGTGGCCTTTTGCCGCGGCGCGTCTGCCCGTTGTAATAAGTTGTGTAAGGCGGCCGTAGCTGGCTCGGTCGGTCGCCAGTAAGACCAGTGTTATGCCTTCGTTGAGATGAATTTCGCTGCCAACGATTAAATCCAGACCCACTTCCTGCGCCGTCAAATGACCCCGCACCACACCGGCGATGCTGCATTCATCGGTCAGCGCTACGGCCCGGTGGCCGAGCGCCGCCGCTTGTCGCACCAATTCCTCCGGGTGGGAAGCGCCACGCAGAAACGTAAAGTTACTGATGGCGTGAAGCTCGGCGTAGCCGGGTAAATTCTTCATACTGGGTAAATATACAGTAATATCATATAAATTTGACAGGCATTCGTTGAGGAAAATTTCTACGCCCGCTTGTATACTCGCCCGCTGCCACCGGTGTAGCGGCCGGGACTTCGGTCGTATCGGCTTATAAGTCGATCACAGGCCCCTTAAACGGCCCACTATTGGGGCCGACACGACATACGCAGGAGACGACAAATGGCGAAAGCAGTCCGTATACACGCGACCGGTGGTCCGGAACAGATGCAGTGGGAAGAAGTAGATGTCGGTGAGCCGGCGGATGGTGAGATTCGAATTCGCCACACCGCCGTCGGCCTGAACTTCATCGATGTGTATTTTCGTAGTGGCGCCTATCCGGCTCCGTCGCTGCCGTTTACCCCAGGCCTCGAGGCCGCCGGTGTCGTCGAGGCGATCGGCAACGGGGTCACGGAGCTGGCCCCGGGGGATCGGGTGGCTTATGCGTCACCGCCGCTCGGCGCTTACGCCGAGGCCCGGTTATTCCCTGCGGATCGTGCCATACGTATTCCCGCCGGTGTCGACGATAAAACCGCTGCGGCAATGATGCTAAAGGGCATGACCGCACAATATCTATTACGCAGCGCATACCGGGTCGGCAGCGGCGAGACAATTTTGTTTCATGCCGCAGCGGGCGGTGTGGGGTTTATCGCGTGTCAGTGGGCGAAACATCTTGGCGTCACCGTGATCGGCACGGTGAGTTCCGAGGAGAAAGCCGCATTGGCCAAGTCCCACGGTTGCGATTACCCAATCATCTATACAGAACATGATTTTGTAGAGAAGGTCAAAGAAATCACCGACGGCAAAGGCGTGTCGGTCGTTTACGATTCGGTCGGCGCCGATACTTTTATGCACTCCCTCGATTGCTTGCGGCCGCTTGGTACGATGGTAAGCTTCGGACAGTCTTCCGGTAAAGTCGAGCCGCTCGACATCGGCGTATTGAGCGCCAAGGGTTCGTTGTTTCTTACCAGGCCGACGCTAATGACCTACACCGCGCAGCGTGCCGATTTAGTCAACATGGCGAATGAGCTGTTTGATGTTGTCGCGAACCGTCATGTTGTTATTGAAGTGAAGCAATCTTATGCACTGGGCGATGCGATCCAGGCGCATCGCGATTTGGAAGGGCGCAAGACCGTCGGATCGACCGTATTGATCCCATAACGCAGTCATGGCTCCTACTGCCATCGCAGCTGCCGTAGGGCGATGAGACGGAGGTGAAGCCGAAATTCGACGGTTTGCGTTCGCGCCGGGTGATAACGCCCTGCATGTTGTCGGCAGGTGTAGTGTGGGATGTCGCTGCGGAAAATTGTGGTGACGACCAAGGTCAGCAAACTTCCCGTTTGAAATACTGGCCAACTGATGCCTGACTCAGCACAAGATATCGATCGGTTGCTCGCGCCTCGGTCCATTACGATCATCGGTGCATCGGAGAAACCATCAATTGGACGTACGCTGATTGAATCACTAACCGCCTGTGGGTGTGCCGGTGCTATCTACCCCGTCAATCCTAAATACGTGTCGGTCTGCGGGTACTCGTGCCACTCGCGGTTGGACGATATCGATGCTCGAGTCGATGTGCTGGCGTTGGTGCGGGGGTGATCTACGGCGGTGGTTTCGCCGAGTCCGGTGCGCCTGGTGGTGAGCTGCAGGCGCAAATTATTGAATTGTGTAACAAAGCTGGTATCGCATTGTATGGACCGGATTGTATGGGGGTGATAAATACGCACCAGCCGAGTCAGACTTACATCTGGTTGTTTAT